>NZ_JBHYYB010000008.1:78304-105022 GCF_042752535.1 Kitasatospora sp. NPDC059327
GGCCTTTGTTCGGCCGGGGGGGGGGGGCGTTAAAGCGGGGGGGGGGCCCGGGGGGCGGGGGGTGGGGCCCCCCCCCCCCGCCCGGCGCGGCGCTACCTTCTTCGCAGATTCTCCGCCGGGGATGTCGAAATCGCGCGGCGTGCTTCTACCTCCCCGTGAGAGGCACCCAGTGGGCGCCCCGACGAGGGACAACGAGCCGAGAAGAGGCGCAGGGCCATGAAGTACATGCTGCTGATGCAGTTCAGTGAGAAGACGGCCGACTTCCCCAGGATCGAGGAGTGGAAGCCCGAGGAGATCACGGCGCACATCCGGTTCATGAAGGAGACCAACGGCAGGCTCGCCGAGGCCGGGGAACTGGTCGACGCCCAGGGCCTGGCCATGCCGGAGACCGCCCGGATCGTACGCTCGCACAGCGGCGGCGCGCCGGTCGTCACCGAGGGCCCGTTCCCGGAGACCAAGGAATGGGTGGCCGGCTGGTGGATCGTGGACTGCGACGGCGTCGAGCGGGCGGTCGAGATCGCCGCCGGCGTCTCCGCCGCGCCCGGCCCCGGCGGAGAGCCGCTGAACATGCCGATCGAGGTGCGCCAGGTGATGTCCGCGCCGCCGACCGAGCTGTGACACCACCGACCGGGCCCGTCGACGACCTGCTGCGCGCACTCGCGCCGCAGGTCGTCGGCGTGCTCACCCGCCGCTACGGAGACTTCGCCACCGCGGAGGACGCCGTTCAGGAGGCCCTGTTGGACGCCGCCACCCAGTGGCCCGAGGAGGGGCTGCCGCGCAACCCGCGCGGGTGGCTGGTCCAGGTCGCGGCGCGCCGGATGACGGAGCTGGTCCGCAACGAGCGGGCCCGCCGCCGGCGCGAGGGCCTGGTGGCCGCGCGGGTGCCGGCGGACCGCTCCGTCGCGGCGGCCGCCGACCAGGAGGACCGGGCCGCCCACGACGACACCCTCACGCTGCTCTTCCTCTGCTGCCACCCGGCCCTCACCCCGGCCTCGGCGATCGCGCTCACCCTCCGCTCGGTGGGCGGTCTGGGCACCGGGGAGATCGCCCGCGCGTTCCTGGTCCCGGAGGCCACCATGGGCCAGCGGATCAGCCGAGCCAAGCAGCGGATCAAGGCCTCCGGCGTGCCGTTCCGGATGCCGGACGCGGCCGAGTGGCCGGCCCGCCTCGACGCGGTGCTGCACGTGCTCTACCTGATCTTCAACGAGGGCCACACCAGCAGTGCCGGGCCCGATCTGCGGCGGGTCGAGCTGTCCCGGGAGGCGATCCGGCTCACCCGGGCCGTCCACGCGCTGCTCCCGGACGACGCGGAGGTGGCCGGTCTGCTCGCGCTGATGCTGCTCAACGACGCCCGCGGCCCGGCCCGCACCGGCCCGGACGGCGACCTCGTCCCGCTCGCCGAGCAGGACCGCACCCGGTGGGACGCCGCCGCGATCGCCGAGGGCGTCGCGCTGATCACCGCCGCCCTGCCGCGCGGACCGGTCGGGCCCTACCAGGTGCAGGCGGCGGTCGCGGCCGTCCACGACGAGGCCCCGACCGCCGCCGAGACGGACTGGCCGCAGATCCTCGCCCTGTACGGGGTGCTGGAGCGGATCTCCGACAATCCGCTGATCACCCTCAACCGGGCGGTCGCCCTCGCCATGGTCGACGGTCCGGCCGCCGGCCTCGCCCTCCTCGACGGTGCTCCGGCCGCCCTCGCGGACCACCACCGGCTGTACGCGGTCCGCGCCCATCTGCACGAGCTGGCGGGGGAGCGCGGGGCCGCCGTCGCCGACTACCGGGCCGCCGCCCGCCGCACCGCGAGTCTGTCGGAGCGCCACCACCTCAGCCTGCGCGCCGCCCGACTGGCGAACCCGGAGTGCCTCTGACGGGCGGCGGGCCACGTGCCGGGCAGCCCGGCGGCAGTGACCCGACCGGGCGTCCCGCCGGGCTCGCCCTGATCCAGCGGCACCTTGAGTGCCGCGTACGGAGAGGGCCGTCGCAGGTGGAGGTGCCGAAAGGAGTGCCGCCACGGCGCCGGCGCCCGGGACCGGTGCCCCGGCCCGGCCGGGCGTCACCCGTGGCCGTCCCGCACGGCCACGGGGACGGCGGTCTCCGCGTCCCACCAGAGCCGCCGTTCCAGGACGAACCGGCTCACCTGTCGCACGCTCGGACCCCCACAGGTGTCGCAGCGCCCCGCCATCCGTACCGTCTGCCCGACCGTCACCGTTCCCTCCCGGCTGGCCATCCGCGATCCTCCCGTCCGGGACGGCCGCGGAGCGAGCCGTTCTCGGCCTCCCCGCGTCCCGCTCCGCGCGTGGGGTCGCGGCTGACGGACGCTCATCGCGCCCCTGCCCCGGGCCTCCCAGTAGGATCGCCCGATCATGGACCCGAACGCGCAGCACACGATGATCGCCGTCCCACCGGGGCGGGTGACGCTGTCGGACCGGCGCACGGAGCGCAGCTGGGCGGTCGAGCTGGCGCCCTACCTGCTCGGGGCGTTCCCGGTCACCAGGGCGCTGTACGCGCGGGTCACCGGCGGGCGACCGGGCACGGCGCGCGGGGACCGGCTGCCCGTGGAGAGCGTCTCCTGGTGGGACGCCGTCCGGTTCTGCAACGCCCTTTCCCGGCGCGACGGGTACGCGCCGGCCTACCGTCTGGACGCGGACGCGGACGCGGACGCGGACACGGACACGGGCGGCGCGGGCGGCGGCGCGGTCGTCAGCTGGGACGCGGCGGCCGACGGTTACCGGTTGCCGACCGAGGCCGAATGGGAGCACGCCTGCCGGGCCGGCACGAGCGGGCCGCACTACGGGCCGCTCGACGACATCGCCTGGTACCGGGGCAACTCGCGGGAGCGGATCCACGAGGTGGGTGGCCGACAGCCCAACCCGTGGGGCTTCCACGACATGCTGGGTAACGTCTGGGACTGGTGCTGGGACGTCTACGACGCCGAGGTCTACGGCGCCTACCGGGTGCTGCGCGGGGGCGGCTGGTTCGACGAGCACTGGAGCTGCCGGGCCTCCGCGCGGCGCCGCAGCCACCCGAGCTTCCGCGTCGACGACGTGGGCTTCCGGGTGGCCCGCTCCCTCGCGCCCGGCCGCGCCGCACCCGGCGGTGCGCCGCCGGGCGCTCCGGACCGCGCCTGACGGCGCGCGGGCGTCAGGCGGGCCGCCCGGCCTCCCGGGCGGCCCGCTCCACCCGGCTCCGGTGCTCCGCCCACCAAGTGCGGTCGCCGGGGGCCATGTTGTCGTTCTCGGGCCGCAACCCCGTCGCCCCGTCGAGGAGTTCCCGGACGACGTCCGCGTGCCCGGCGTGCCGCTGGGTCTCCGCGACCATGTGGACGAGGCTGCGGTGGAGCGTCGTTTCGATCCTGCTTCCCCACGGGATCCGGCCGACCGCGTCGAGCGGCAGCGACTCGATCGTCGTGTCGGCGTGGGCCCACGCCTCGCGGTACCGCCCGACGATCTGCTCCCGCGTCTCGTCGGGGGTCGCCCACAGGTCCGCGTTCGGCTCGGCGTCACCCGTGATCCAGAGCGCCGTTCCGGCGAACGGCCGCCCGAAGGTGGCGCCGAAGTAGAGCGCCTCGGCGCCGGTCGCGTGCTTGACCAGTCCCAGCAGGTTGGTGCCGGTCGGGGTCATCGGGCGGCGCAGGTCGTACTCCGACAGCCCGTCGAGCTTCCAGAGCAGGGCGTCACGGGCGTCCTGTAGGTAGATCTGAAGATCTCTCTTGTCATCCGGTTCGGCCATGGGGACCAGTCTGTCGCCCCGGTGATCCCTGTCCAGTGCTTTTGGGGGCGGCCGGCGCGACGGCGGCGGCGTCGAGGATGTTCCGGAACGTACGGGTGATGACCGGCCGGGCGAACAGACGGGTGAGCGGGCCGCCGAGCAGCGGGACGCTCACCTCGGCACGTCCCCCGGTCGCGTCGGTCGCGTCGGTCGCGTCGGTCGCGTCGGTCGCGTCGGTCGCGTCCGCCGCGTCGGCGGATGTCGGCGGAAGCCCTTGGTACGGCGGGGCTGACACGGAGAGTGACCGTGGGGGTGGGTTAAGCAGACTTGAATCTTTGCGAACGAATGTTCGATCCTTGGGGTGTGCCCGTTTTCGAATCTGTTTTCGAATCCACCGCCGAGCGGCAGCCGCTCCGACCGGTGGTGTCGGCGGCTGCGCTCGGTGCCGGTGCCGGTGCCGGTGCCGGTGCCGGTGCCGGTGCGGTCGGCGGCCGGCGTGGGCTGCTGCCGGTGCTGCCCGCGTTGGGGGCGGTGCTGCCGGAGGGCGGGCTGCGGCGGGGGACGACGGTCTCGGTCGGTGCCGGGGACACCGGGTTGCTGCTCGCGCTGGCGGCCGGGGCACGGGACTCGGACGGTGGCTGGGCGGCGGCGGTCGGGTTGCCGGATCTCGGGCTGGCCGCCGCCGCCGGGTACGGGCTGGACCTGCGGCGGCTGCTGGTGGCGGACGACCCCGGGCCGCACTGGGCCGAGGTGGTGTCGGTGCTGGCCGGGGCGGTCGAGCTGATCATGCTGCGCCCGGACGGGCCGGTGGCGCCGAAGCCGGCCGCCCGGCTGGCGGCCGTGCTGCGGCGCAGCGGGTGCGTGCTGCTGGTGGCCGGCCCCTGGCCGGGGGCCGGGCTGCGGCTGGAGGTGCGCTCGGGCCGGTGGTTCGGGCTGGGGGACGGGCACGGACAGCTCACCGGGCGGCAGGTGGAGGTCGTCGCGGAGGGGCGCGGTTCGGCGGTGCGCGGGCGCACCGCCCGGCTCTGGCTGCCGGACGAGTGCGGCGAGGTGCGGTCGGTGGTCGAGCCGGCCGGGGTGGGGGAGGACGTGACGTCGGGGGCCGGGACGGGCCTCGACCGTATGGCGGTGGTGTGAGATGACCGGCGATGCGGGGCCCGGGGCAGCCGTGGAGACCGGCGCGCCCGGAACGCCGCGGGTGCTGGTGGTCTGGTGCCCGGACTGGCCGGTCGTGGCCGTCGAAGGGCGGGCCGACGGCGGGAGCGACACCCCGGTGGCGGTGGTCGCCGGCGGGCGGATCCTGGCCTGTTCGGAGCCGGCCCGGGCGGCCGGGGTGCGGCAGGGGCAGCGGCTCAAGCTGGCCCAGCGGCTCTGCCCCGCGCTGGAGCTGCGGGAGCGCGACCCGGAGGCGGAGACCCGGAGGTTCGAACCGGTGGTCGCGGCCGTCGAGGCGTTCACGCCCCGGGTGGAGGTGCTGCGCCCGGGTCTGTGCGCGATTCCGACGAAGGGGCCGAGCCGGTACTTCGGCGGTGAGGAGGCGCTGACGGCGAAGGTGCAGCGGGCGGTGGCGGCGGCCCTGGCCGGTGCGACGGACCGGGGCGGGGAGGAGGGCCGGCCGGGTCCCGGGGCGGTCGGACCGGAGCGGCAGGTCCACCCCGCCGACGCCGAGCCCGTCGGGCTCCCGCACCCGCCGGGGCCCCACGCCCCCGTCGGCGCCGATACGGCTCACGCCGACGTCGATACGGCTCACGCCGACGTCGATACGGCTCACGCCGACGCGGACCCGGCCCGCGCCGACCCGGCCCGCACCGACACCGGTGCCGCCTGGAGGCACCCGGCGGAGGCCGACCGCGCGGCGGCGCGGCGGCGGGCCGGTGCGGCGGACGGCCTGTTCGCCGCCGCGCCCGCCGCCCGGGACGGCGCGCCCGGTGGCTTCGCCCGCCCGCCCGCGGAGCACGCCGCGCCGCACACCGCCGCGCCGCACACCGCCGCGCCGCACACCGCTGCGGCACCGGCCGGGCCGGGGCACCCCGAGGGGGCGCGGTCGGCTCCCCACGCCCTGGTCGGAGTCGCCGACGGCCTGTTCGCCGCCGTGCTGGCGGCCCGGGCGGGGGTCCTGGTCCCGGCCGGCCGGACGGCGGAGTTCCTCGCGCCCTACCCGGTGGCCGCGCTCGGTGACGAGGGGCTGGCGGAGCTGCTGGACCGGCTCGGCCTGCCCACCGTCGGGGCGTTCGCCGCGCTGCCCGCCGAGGCGGTCGCGGACCGCTTCGGCCCGCCGGGCACGGCCGCCCACCGGCTGGCCCGGGGGTTGCAGCCGCGCCCGCTGGTGCCGCGTACGGAGGGCCCGGACCTCTCCGTCGAGCAGTGCTTCGACCCGCCGGAGCCGCTCGCCGAACCGCTGGTGTTCGTCGCCCGCACCCTGGCCGAGCAGTTGCACCGGCAGCTCGCCGGTGCGGGCCTGACCTGCCAGCGGGTCGCCGTCGAGGTGGCCTGTGCGGACGGGCGGACCGTCTCGCGGCTCTGGCGGCACGAGGGCCGGCTGTCCGCGACGGCACTCGCCGAACGCGTCCGCTGGCAGCTCCAGGCCTGGCAGGGCGCGGGGACGTTCGCCGGGCCGGCCGGCGGGTCCGCGCACGACGCGGGCTTCACCGCCCTGCGGCTCGTCCCCGACGACCTCTCGCCCGATCAGGGGCGGCAGTTGGCGCTCTGGGGGCAGGCGGTCGCGGACGACCGGGTGGAGCGTGCGGTGGCCCGGGTCCAGGCGGTGCTCGGGCACGCCGGGCTGCGCCGGATCGAGCCCGCCGGCGGGCGGGGGCCGGGCGACCAGGCGGTCCGGGTGCCGTGGGGAGAGCCGTACGACCCGGCGGCGCCGGCCGACGCGCCCTGGCCGGGGCGGCTGCGGGACGTCTGGCCGGCCGTGGTGCACCGCGCTCCGGTGCCGGTCGCGGTGCTGGACACGGCCGGGCGGCCGGTGGTGGTGGACGGCCGGGCGGGGGTGTCGGCCCGGCCGGCCCGGATCGCGGTGCGCGGGCGGGACCTGGTGGTGGAGGGCTGGACCGGACCGTGGCCGGCGGTCGAGTACTGGTGGGACCAGTCGCGGGCCCGTCGCCGGGCACGCTTCCAGGTCACGGTGGCGGACGGTCGCGCGCTGCTGCTCACGGTGGAGAACGGCGCGTGGTTCGTGGAGGCCGGTTACGACTGACACCGGCACGGGCGCCGGGGACGGGCGCCCGGGGCGGGGAGCACGACAGGAACAGGGGGGAGGCGGCACACGAGCGAGAGACCGAAGGCGACCACCCCCGATGGGATTCACCAGCCACCCCACGCTCCCCTGGAGCGAGCTGCACCGGCGTCTGACCGGCGGCCGGCCGGGCCCGGCCGTCGGCGAGGTGGTGCCGATCCGCCGGCACGCCGAGGAGCGGGCCCCCGGGCCGTCCGGGCCGAGCGGTGACCCGGCCTGGGCGGAGCTGCACGTCCACTCGGCCTTCAGCTTCCTCGACGGCGCCAGCGACCCGGAGGACCTGGTCGCGGAGGCCGCCCGGCTGGGTGTCGAGGCGCTCGCGCTCACCGATCACGACGGCCTCTACGGCGCGGTCCGCTTCGCCGAGGCGGCCCGCGAGGCGGGTGTCGGCACGGTGTTCGGCGCGGAGCTGACGCTGCGCCCCGATCCGGGCCGTGACCAGGGGGTGGAGCACCTGCTCGTGCTGGCCCGGGATCCGGCCGGCTACCGCCGTCTCTCCGCGGCGATCGGGGCCGCCCAGCTGGCGGGCGGGGCCAAGGGCCGTCCGGCGTACGACTTCGCGGCGCTCGCCGACGCGCACGACGGCCACTGGGCGGTGCTCACCGGCTGCCGCCTCGGCCGGGTACCGGCCGCCCTGGCCGGCGGCGCCGGTCCCGCGGGTGCCGCCGCGGGCTCCGCCGACGGCGCCCGGGAGGCCGAGCGCCGGCTGCGCACCCTCACGGAGGCGTTCGGCCGCGAGAACGTCCACGTCGAGCTGATCGACCAGTGGCAGCCGGGCGACGACCTGCGCAACGACGCCCTCGCCGCGCTGGCGGCCCGGCTCGGCCTCCCCGTCGTCGCCTCCACCAACGCCCATCACGCGGGTCCGGCCCAGGGCCGGCTGGCGCAGAGCCTGGCCGCCCTGCACGAGCGCCGCACGCTCCAGGACGCGGCGGGCTGGACGCGGGCGGCCGGCACCGCGCACCTGCGTTCGGGCCGCGAGATGGCGGCCCGGCTGGCCCGCTTCCCGGGCGTGCGGCAGGCCACCGTCGAGCTGGCCCGGTCCTGCGCGTTCGACTTCACCCGGCTCGACCCGGAACTGCCCGGCTTCCCCGTCCCGCCCGGCCACACCGAGATCAGCCATCTGCGCGCGCTCGTCGCCGCCGGCGGCCCGGCCCGGTTCGGGCCCGGGAACGCGGCCGCCCGCCGGCAGCTCGCCAAGGAGTTGGACGTCATCGAGGACCTGGACCTGGCCGGGTACTTCCTGATCGTCCACGACATCGTCGACTTCTGCCGTCGCGAGTCCATCTGGTGCCAGGGCCGGGGTTCGGCGGCCAACTCGGCGGTCTGCTACGCGCTCGACATCACCGCCGTCGACCCGATCCACTACCGGCTGCTGTTCGAACGCTTTCTCTCCACCGCCCGGGACGGGCCGCCCGACATCGACCTGGACATCGAGCACCGCCGTCGCGAGGAGGTCATCCAGTACGTCTACCGCCGTTACGGGCGCGAGCACGCCGCCCAGGTCGCCAATGTGATCACCTACCGGCCCCGGCTGGCGCTGCGCGACGCCGCCCGGGTGCTCGGCTACCCGCAGGGCCAGGTGGACGCGTTCAGCCGGCAGAGCGACTTCCGCTCCGCGCCCGGCGCGGACGCCGTCATCCCCGCCGACGTGCTCGCGCTGGCCGGGCAACTGCACGGCCTGCCCCGCCACCTGGGCATCCACTCGGGCGGCATGGTGCTCACCAGGGAGCCGATCGCCGAGATCTGCCCGACCGAGTGGGCCCGGATGCCGGGGCGGTCGGTGCTGCAGTGGGACAAGGACTCCACGGCCGGGGCCGGGTTGGTCAAGATCGACCTGCTCGGGCTCGGCATGCTCTCCGCCCTGCACGACACCTGCGACCTGATCGCCGAACACCACGGTGCGCGCTACGACCTGGCGACCGTCCCGGACGACGACCCGGGCGTGTACGCGATGCTGCGCCGGGCCGACACGGTCGGGGTCTTCCAGGTCGAGTCGCGTGCCCAGATGGCGACCCTGCCCCGACTCAAGCCGGACCACTTCTACGACCTGGTGGTCGAGGTGGCGCTGATCCGGCCGGGGCCGATCCAGGGCGGTTCGGTCCACCCGTACCTGCGGCGCCGGGCCGGGGCCGAACCGGCCGGCTGTCCGCACCCGTTGATGGAGAACGCGCTCGGCAAGACCCTCGGGGTCCCGTTGTTCCAGGAGCAGATGATGCAACTGGCCATCGACTGCGCCGGGTTCACCCCCGCCGAGGCGGACCTGCTGCGCCAGGCGATGGGCTCCAAGCGCTCGCACGAGCGGGTCGCCCGGCTGCGCGAGCGGCTGTTGAGCGGGATGGCCGAGCGCGGCATCCCGCCGGAGACCGCCGAGGACGTCTACACCAAGATCGAGGCCTTCTCCAACTACGGCTTCCCGGAGAGCCACGCGATCAGCTTCGCCTACCTGGTGTACGCGAGCGCCTGGCTCAAGTACCACTACCCGGCCGCCTTCACCTGCGCGCTGCTGGCCAACCAGCCGATGGGCTTCTACGCGCCGCTCAGCCTGATCTCGGACGCCCGGCGGCACGGGGTGCGGGTGCGCGGGGTGGACGTCAACGCCAGCGGTCCCCGGCCGACCCTGGAGCCGTACCGGGGGCCGACCCCGGCGCCGCCGCTCACCGCCGGCAAACCGCAGCCGGCCATCCGGCTCGGCCTGGACACCGTCCGCGGGGTCGGCACCCCGCAGGCCGAGGCGATCGCGGCCGGGCAGCCGTACGCGGACCTGGAGGACTTCGCGCGTCGGACGGGGCTGCCCGCGCCGGTCCTGGAGGCCCTCGCCGCGGCGGGCGCGTTCGGCTGCTTCGGGCTGGGCAGGCGCCAGGCGCTCTGGGCGGCCGGGGCGTTCGCCGGGGTGTCGGCGGCGCTGATCCCCGGCACCACGCCCGGCACCGAGGCCCCGCCACTGCCCGGGATGACCCCGGTGGAGGAGACCATCGCCGACCTCTGGGCCACCGGGGCCTCCCCCACCAGCCACCCCGTCCAGCATCTGCGCGCCCGTCTGGAGCAGGGCGGCGCGTTGACCGCCGCCCAACTGCCGGACGTGGAACCGGGCGCGGCGGTGGTGGTCGGCGGCCTGGTGACGCACCGCCAGCGCCCGCCGACGGCGGGCGGCGTCCTGTTCCTCAGCCTGGAGGACGAGACCGGTCTGATCAATGTGATCTGCGGCCGCCCGGTCTGGGAGTCCCAGCGCCGCACCGCCCTCGACCGGGCCGGGCTGCTGGTGCACGGCCACATCGAGCGGGACCGCGGCGCCACCAATCTGATCGCCACCCGACTCACCCCGCTGCGGCTGGGGGTCTGATCCGGGACCGGCCCGGCCGGCCGGGCCGGTCGTGCGATGATCGCCCCCATGAACGCGATGCCGCGGACCGGGATCCGCCCGGTACCGCTCCTCGGACGGGTGGCCCTGCTCGGTGCGGCCGCCGCCCTGGTGGCGGGGTGCGGGAGCACGCACGTCACGGCGGCGGGCGGGGGAGGGCCGGTGCACCCCGGACCGACGCTCGGCGCCTTCACTCCGGACGCCTCCGTCACCCTCCCCACTCCGAGCGCCCCGCCCCCGGCGGCCTGCACACCGGAGGGGGTCTCGCTGGCCGCCGAGGAGGTGAACGCCGCGATGGGCCTGCGGGTGATGGGCATCCGCCTCACCAACTGCGGCTCCCGCCCCTACACCTTGAACGGTCGCCCCGGGATCCGTGTCCTCGATGCCGAGCGCGCACCCCTGGGCATCACCGTCCGCAACGGCTCGGCGGGCATCGCGACCCTGGAGGGCTTCGACGCGGCGCCGAAGGCGGTGACGCTCGACCCCGGCGAGTACGCGGCCTTCCAACTGGTCTGGCGCAACACCGTCACCGCGGGGACGAGCTCGGCCGACAACGGGCGCTTCCTGGAGATCGCGCCGCTGCCGGGCCGCCCCCGGGTGGTCGTCCCCGCCGACCTCGATCTCGGCACCACCGGCCGACTCGGCGTCTCCGCCTGGTCCGAGCCCGCCGAGGCCGGCCCGGGGGAAGCCCGGCCGGGGCCCCTCAGGCCGGGTAGCCGATCCCGGCGATGTCCTCGGCCAGCCCGGCGAGTTCGACGTCCGGGTTGAGCCCCGCGAGCACCGCCGGGGTGAGCGGCCGCAGCGCCAGCACCTCGGCGACGGCCGCCGGGTCGAGCGGGCTCTCGGGCTCGTAGTACTCCTCGGCCCACTCCCGGTAGGCCTCCGCCGAACCGTCGACCAGCAGCTCGAACAGGCCCTCGCCGCCCTTCTCCGCCGCCGCGACCGTCCAGGCCGCGTCGTCCGGCCGCCGCCAGAAGCAGACGGTGACGATCGGGCCGTCGGTATCCGCGAAGGCCGGCTCCTCGGCGTACGGGCGGAACACCTCGGGGACGGTCGCCAGCAGTTCCGGGGCGTTCGGCGCCTCGTGGTCGAAGCCCCGGCCGTAGGCGCCGGCGGGGGAGAAGACCAGGAACCAGTCGTTGCCGCAGCCGTCCCGCATCGAGGCCAGCTGCTCGCCGGGCGCCCAGTGCGCGTCGAAGGAGTAGTACCGGCCGTCCCGGTCGTCCGGGCTGAGGGCGGCGTCGAGTACGGCGAACGCCCGGCAGCGGTCGCGGAGGTCGGTGATCGCGGGCAGGCGGCTGAGCAGTGCGTTCATCCCGCGATTCAATCCGACACCGCTGACAGTGCGAGTGTCGGGATACCGGCGCGGCGCAGTCGTGGGGGCGCCTGCGCCACGCCGGGGCTGGAGGGGAGGGGGCGTGCGGGTTCAGAAGGCCGGGGTGTCGTTCAGCTCGACGATCCGCAGATCGCCCAGGCGCACGGTGTACCAGACCTCCTGGCTGCCGCCGCTGCCCCAGTACTCCGTCAGCCGCACCGAGGCGAAGCCGTACTCCTCCTCGACCTGCTGGCCGGACCACCGGGCCGGGACGTTCTGGGCCCGGAACACCGGGTCGGCGTCGTGCTCGGCGGCCCAGGCGTCGAGGCGGAAGTTCAGGTGCGGGGCGAGGTAGCGGTCGCGGACGGCGCGCGGGGTCTCGCCGCTCTCGTGGAGCACCGCCCGCCGGTACTCCTCGAAGAAGGTGACCACCTGATGGGCGGCGGGCGTCCCGGCCCGGACCTCCCGGGACGAGCCGGGGGTATCGGTGGGCAGGGCCGGGGCCGCCTGGGCGGGAGCGGCCGGGCCGCCGATCGCCAGGAGGGCGGCGAAGGCGGCGCCGGCCAGAACGGTGCGCAGGGCGTCAGGACGAATCATGGGGGAATTCCATCATTCGTCGACGAACTCCGTATATCGCCGAAAGGAGTGGTTTAGCCTATCGGCGCTGTTATTTGACGATTGATCACCTAGAGGTCGGACCCCGCCGGGCGTCCCTTGCCCGGCGCGCCCGCGAAGGCCTGGGCGATCGGCAGCCAGGCCGTCGCCGTCGGGCCGGTGGCGGTCAGGGCCAGGTCGTCCCGGTGGCGACGCTGGGTCACCAGCAGGCAGAAGTCCAGGGCCGGTCCGCTCACCCGGTCCGTCGCGTCCGCCGGTCCCCAGGTCCACGACCCGCCGTCCGGTGCGGTCAGTTCGACCCGGACCGGGGGCAGCGGCGTGGGCCGCCCGTGCAGCGTGAAGGCGAACCCCATGGTCCGCACCCCCAGGTGGGCGATGTGCCGCAGTCGGGCGGTCGGTTCGCGCACCGCGCCCAGGGTGTCCGCGACGTCCTGTCCGTGCGCCCAGGTCTCCATCAGCCGGGCGGTCGCCATCGACGGGGCCTTCATCGGCGGGCCGAACCAGGGCAGCCGCAGATCGGCCGGGGTCGCGGCCAGGGCCGCCCACAGCCGTTCCCGGCCGGCCCGCCAGCGTGCCAGCAGTACCGGGGGCTCCTCGGCCGCGCCGCGTGCCGCGCCCTCGTCGACCGGGTCCGCGCCGGCGGCCAGCAGCTCCCCGAAGACCCGGCCGGACTCGGTGACGAAGGCCTCCGGGTCGCGGGCGGAGAGCGCGGTCCAGTCGTCCGTCCAGGCGAGGTGGGCGATCTGGTGCGCGATCGTCCACCCCGCCGCGGGGGTGTCCGCCGCCCACTCCCCGGGGGCCAGCCCGGCCACCAGGTCGTCCAGGCCCTCGCTCTCGGCCCGCAGGTCGTCGAGCAGGCCGGTCAGCACGGCCGAGGCCTCCGGCGCCCTACCGTCCTTCGTCATGGGTGTCCTCGTTCCCCTCGCTAGTGACTCGCCGGTAACCCGCGTTCCGCACCCTACGCCGAGCCCGCCACCGCTACCCGGGACTCCACGGAACACGCACGTCAGGACTCTCGCCACCGGCCGCGCGGCGTGTGAGAATCGCGCGGTGACAAGGGCAGCGGACACCCCCGCCCGGCCGGCCGGCCTCCCCGGCGGGGCCGATGCCCTCGCCGCGCGCGCCGCCGAGCTGGTCCGGGACGCCGTGCTCGGTGACCTCGCCCGCCGGGTGGTCGCCGAGTGCGGGGCCGATGTCGGACTGGTCGGCGTTCCCGGTCCGGCCCGGCCGCGCGGGGGGCCCGAGGGCATGGTGCTGCGCCACTGGGCCGGCACCCGGGCCGCGTTGCTGCACGATCTCGTCGTGCCCGCCGGGACCGGCCTCGGCGGCCGGGCGCTGGCCGAGCGCACCCCCAGCTGGGTCCCCGATTACCGGGCCGCCACCACCATCTCGCACCACTACGACGCCGCCGTCACCGCCGAGGACCTCTACGCGATGCTCACCGTCCCGCTGCTGCACGGCGGCGCGGTGCACGGGGTGCTGTACGCGTCGCTGCGTGCGGTCGTCCCGTTCGGGGACGTCCGGATCGGGGCCGTCACCGGGCTCGCCGCGGCCGCGACCCGGGCGCTGGCCGGCGCCGCCGCCTGGAGCGGTCCGCCGGCCCGGAGGGCGGACCCCGTGCCGCCGGCCCCGCTCACCCGGCGCGAGCACGAGGTGCTGCGCTGGGCGGCGACCGGCCGGACCAACCCGGAGATCGCCGCCCAGCTGGGCCTCACCCGTAACACCGTGACCGGCTACCTGAAGAGCGCCATGCACAAGCTCGGGGTCCGCAATCGGACCGAACTCGCCCTGGCGGCACGGGAGTCCGGGCTGGTCAGTTGACCTGCCGGTCCCGGTCGGCCCAATAGGGCTCGCGGAGCCGGAACTTCTGCAGCTTCCCGGTGGTGGTCCGCGGCAGGGTGTCCCGGAACTCCACGGAGGTGGGCGACTTGTAGCCGGCCAGCCGCTGCTTGCAGTGCGCGATGAGGTCGGCCTCCAGGACGTCGAACCCGGGCTTGAGCACGACCAGCGCCTTGACCGTCTCGCCCCACTTCTCGTCCGGCACGCCGATCACCGCGACCTCGCCCACCGAGGGGTGGTCGTAGAGGCAGTCCTCCACCTCGATCGAGGAGACGTTCTCCCCGCCGCTGATGATGACGTCCTTCTTGCGGTCCGAGATGGTCAGGTAGCCGTCGGTGAGGGTGCCGCCGTCCCCGGTGTGGAACCAGTCGTCCCGGAGCGCCTCCGCCGTCTCCTTCGGCTGCTCCCAGTAGCCGTCCATGACGACGTTGGCGCGGACGAGCACCTCGCCCTCCTCGTCCACCCGCACCTGGTTGCCGAGTGCCGGCGCGCCCGCCTGCACCAGCTTCTCCGCCCGTTCCCCGGCGGGCAGTTCGTCCCACTCGGCGCGGGTGCGGTTGACCGTCACCACCGGCGAGGTCTCGGTCAGGCCGTAGATCTGCATGAACTCCCAGCCGAGTTCGGACTCGATCCGCTGCACCACCGAGGTCGGCGGCGGGGCGCCGGCCACGATGATCCGCACCTTGTCCCGGCCGGGGACCGGCCCGTCCCGGTCGGCCGCCGCGTCCAGCACCATCTGGATCACCGCGGGCGCGCCGCTCAGGAAGGTCACCCCGTGCCGCTCGACCCGGCGCAGGATCTCGGCGCCGTCCACCTTGCGCAGCACGATGTGCCGTGCGCCCAGCCCGGTGAGGGCGAACGGCAGGCCCCAGCCGTTGGCGTGGAACATCGGCAGGGTGTGCAGGTAGACGTCCCGGTCGTTGGCGCCGAAGTGCAGCCCCATCAGGACGGAGTTCAGCCAGATGTTGCGGTGGGTCAGCCGAACGCCCTTGGGGCGGGCGGTGGTTCCACTGGTGTAGTTGATCGTCGCGGTGTCGTTCTCGCCGACCTCGTAGCGCCGCGGCGCCCGGTCGAAGTCGTACAGCAGGGCGTCGCTGTCCGCGCCGAGCACGAAGGTGTGCCGGGCGTGGACGCCGGCCAGCGGCTCGGCGAGTTCGGGGTCGACCAGCAGCACGGAGGCGCCGCTCTGCTCGACGATGTACGAGACCTCCTCCGCCCGCAGCCGGAAGTTCACCGGCACCAGGACCCGGCCGTGGCCGCTCACGCCGTAGAGCGAGGTCATCAGCCGGGCCGAGTTGTGCGAGACGATCGCGACCCGTTCGCCCGGCCCGACGCCCAGCCGGTCCAGCCCGGCGGCCTGCGCCCGGGCCAGCTCGGCGACCCGACGGTAGCTCAGCTCGCCCCAGGATTCGGCGGGTTGCGCCGGCTCGTCGACGATGCCGACCCGGTCGCCGTAGACCAGCTCGGCCCGGTCGAGGAAGTCCATCACGGAGAGTGGAATCTGCATGCGCCCACTGTCCTCCGCCCGTCCCTCCCTGCACACCCCCGAACGGGGGTGTCGCCCGGACGGTCCGTCGGTGTCAGCTCCCGCCGGCCGCTGCCAGCGCGGCGGCCAGCCGGTCCCGGGCCTCGGTCTGGATGGCGATCCGGTGCTCCAGGACGGCCAGCCGCTCCCGGGCGATCCGCAGGGCCCGCGCCGACGGCGGTACGGCCAGCACGTCGCCGTCCAGGCAGGCCAGGAAGGGCCGGACGTCCTCCAGGGTGAACCCGGCGGCCGGCAGGGCACGGATGTTGCGGACCCGGACGGCCGTCGATCCGTCGTACACCCGGTAGCCGTTGGCCGCGCGGGAGGAGCCCGCCGCGAAGGCTCGCGCGGTGGCCTGACCGATCCCCGTCCCGGCGCCGGTCACCAGGACGACCCGGGGGGCCGTCCGCTGCTGTGTGTCCTCGTTCATGGGCCCCAGCCTCCGACCCTGCCGCCAGTGTCAGGGTCAAGTCGCCTTCCGGACCCGGGCGGGAACGTCCGGCTCCGCTTGCTGTGCCGGGCGCGAACAGGCGCGGGCCGCGGGCGGCCACCGGCGGGGAGGCTGCTAGGAAGGTGTCACCGCAACCGAACGGGGAGCAGAGGGACATGAGCGACGAACGGCCCGAGAGCCTGTACGACGCCCTGGGAGGCATCGAGGCGCTCCGCCGCCTCAGCAACACCTTCTACGAGGGCGTCCTGGCCGATCCGGTCCTGAAGCCCGTCTTCGCCGACTTCACCACCACCCACATCGACCACGTCGCCGTCTGGCTGGCCGAGATCTTCGGCGGCCCGGCCCGGTTCACCGCCGAGCTCGGCGGGCACCAGGCGCTGCTCCGCTCGCACCTCGGCCTCGCCATCACCGAGGAGCAGCGCGGGCGTTGGATGGAGCTGATGGGCGCCGCCGTGCGGCAGGAGCTGCCCGACGACGAGCTGCTGCGCCGCCGGGTGCTGGAGTACTTCGACTGGGGCACGAAGATCGCCAAGGACGTGTCGGCGGCCCCCGTCGGCGAGGACCTCGGCGACCCGGGCCCGACCCCGCGCTGGGGCTGGGAGGGACTGCGATGACGGTCGCCCCCGACCTCGCCTCCGAGCCCGCCTCCTCGCCCGCCTCCTCGCCCGCCTCCGAACTCCCGGTCGCCGCGGGCCTGCTGCTGCGCCCGTTCCGGGACGAGGACGCGGCCGCCCTGGTCGAGATCTACCGGGACGAGACGCTGCGTCACTTCACCCGGACCCCGGTGACCGATCTGGCCGAGGCCGCCCGCTGGCTGGACGTGCAGCGCCGCGGCCGGGCGGAGGGCGTGCGGTACGGCTTCGCCGTCCTGGAGCCCCAGGTCGGGACCACCGGGGCCGACCCCACCCGCGACGGCCCCGCCACCCTGGTCGCCAACGTGGTGCTCAAACGGGGCGAGCCCGGCGCGCCGGCGGCCGAGGTGGGCTACTGGACGGCGGCCGCCGCCCGCGGCCGGGGCGTGGCGCCGCGTGCGCTGGAGGCGCTCACCCGCTGGGCGTTCGCGGCCTTCGCGGCGGACGGGCTGGTCCGGCTCGACCTGCTCCACCAGGTGGACAACGCGGCCTCCTGCCGGGTGGCCGAGAAGGCCGGCTACCGCTTCCGGAGCGTGCTGCGGGCCGTGCCGCCGGAGTACCCGCTGGACGGCCACCTGCACAGCCGCTCGGCGCCGGCGGCCGACCGGGGCGGGGTGTAGGCCCGGTCCGGCCCGAAGGACTGGACGCGGGGCGGAGCCGCAGGTCAGAGTGGATCACATGGCTTCTCTGGTACGACATGTGACGATCGACTGCGCCGACCCCTTCGCACTCGCCGGGTTCTGGGCGAAGGCGCTGGACAGCGCGGTGGGCGAGGACGACAAGCCCGGGGACGAGGAGGCCCTGGTGGAGTCGCCGGGTGCCGCGCTGCTGTTCATCCGGGTGCCCGAGGGCAAGGCGGCGAAGAACCGCGTCCACCTGGACCTCCAACCGCAGGACCGCACCCGGGACGAGGAGGTGGAGCGCCTGCTGGCGCTGGGCGCCACCGTCCTGGGCGACCACCGGACCTCGGACGGCAAGGGCTGGGTGACCATGGCGGACATCGAGGGCAACGAGTTCTGCGTCGAGCGCAGCGCCGCCGAGCGGATCGCCACCGCCTGAACGGGGCGACCCCCACCCGTCGGTCACCCCTCGGGCACGGCCGCCCGCCAGGTCCACGAGGTCCTGCGCGGGCGGCCGTCCAGCTCGCCGCGCCCGGTGCACCAGAGCAGGACGGCGGCGGGCTCACCGGCCGGCGCGTCGGGGAAGAGCCGTTCCAGCGCCGCCGCGCAGAGCCCGGCCGGCGGCCGCCAGGGCAGGCCGAGCCCGAGCGAGATGTCGTGGGTGTGCAGCAGGATCTCGGCCACCCCCATCGCGGCGAAGCCGGCCGGGTCGCAGGGCCCGTAGTGCCAGGCCCGCAGGTCGGGCGGCGCGGCGTCCAGCGCGGTGGCCAGCAGGTGCCCGCAGGCCGTCACCACCGCCAGGACCTCGCGGGGCCCGGCCTCGGCCGGCACGGTGAGGTCGAGCGGCAGGTAGCCGTCGGCGGGTCGGGCGGCGAGCTGGCCGCCGTAGGCGAGCAGGTCGTGCGCGATGTGGACGGCCGTCTCCCGGCAGCTCCACTCCAGCGGCCCGGCCGGGGCCGCCCAGGCCGGGCCGTCACCGCTGGACGGGCCCAGTGTGCGCAGCAGTTCGTCGAGCGCGGCCCGGACGTCGTCACCGTTCATGGCGGCAGCCTCTCATCCGCCGGGCGCGACGAGTCCGGTCCCGTGGGCGCGGACGACGGCCCGGGACCGGTCCCGCACGGTCGGTCCGGCGAGGATCCGGGCCACCCGGGCCCTCACCGCCGCCTCGCCGAGCGTCAACCCCCCGGCCGGTTCGGCGGTGGAGGGGCCCCGGCCGATGGGCGTCGGCACCTCCCGCACGCGCGCCGTCGGCGTGCCGAGGTCCCGGAGGCCGGGGGCGCCCGTTACCCGAGCTGGATCGAGCGCTTCGCCAGGCCCATCCAGAAGCCGTCGATCACACTGCGCTGGTTGCCCAGGTCGGCCTCGCCGGCGCCGAGGGTGACGAACAGCGGGGCGAAGTGCTCGGTGCGCGGGTGGGCGAGCCGCCCGGCGGGGGCCTTCCGCTCGAAGTCGAGCAGCGCGTCCAGATCCTCGGTGTCCAGGGCGCGGCGGCCCCAGTCGTCGAACTCGGCCATCACCGAGCTGATCCGGCCGTCGGAGCTGAGCGCCCGCAGGTTGTGGGTGAAGAAGCCGCTGCCGACGATCAGGACGCCCTCGTCGCGCAGCGGGGCGAGCCGGCGGCCGATCTCCAGCAGCCGCTGCGGGTCCAGGGTGGGCATGGAGACCTGGAGGACGGGGATGTCCGCCTCGGGGAACATCTCCACGAGGGGGACGTAGGCGCCGTGGTCCAGGCCGCGGTCCGGGATGTCCTGGACGGGCGTGCCGGGGGCGCGCAGCAGTTTGCGGACGCGCTCGGCGAGCGCGGGGGCGCCGGGGGCGGCGTACTGGACCCGGTAGTAGTGCTCGGGGAAGCCCCAGAAGTCGTAGACCAGCGGCACGGTGGTGACGGCGCCGAGGGCCAGCGGTGCCTCCTCCCAGTGGGCGGAGACCATCAGGATCGCCGTGGGGCGGGGCAGGTCGGCGGACCAGGCGGCCAGCTGGCCGGGCCAGAGGGCGTCGTCGGCCAGGGGCGGCGCGCCGTGCGAGAGGTAGAGGGCGGGCATGCGCCCGGGGGTGGCGGTGCTCATGACGGCTTCTCCCGCTTCCGTTCGATCGGCGCGTCCGGTGCGGCCGGGTGGCCCACGCGTTCGCAAAGTAGTTCAATTTTGAACCTCGACACGTCGACCGTACACCTTGGTTCGAATTTGAACAACAGGAGTACGCTTCCTCCCATGGCCTCCATGAACGACCCGCGCTGGCTGGATCACGACGAGATGGCCGCCTGGCGGGGTTTCGTCACCGCGAGCAACCTCCTGAACCGCCGGCTGGAACGCCAGCTCAAGGAGGACTCGGGTCTCTCGCACACCCAGTACGAGATCCTGGTCCACCTCTCCGCCGCCCCGGCCGGCTCGCTGCGGATGACCGAACTGGCGGACAAGCTGGTCACCTCCAAGAGCGGACTGACCTACCAGGTCACCCAGCTGGAGCGGATGGGCCTGGTCGGCCGCCGCTCCTGCCCGAGCGACGTGCGCGGGGTCTTCGCCGAACTCACCGAACAGGGCCGCGACATGCTGCGCCTGGCCGCCCCCGGCCACGTCGCGCTGGTCCGCGAGCTGCTGATCGACGTGCTCTCCCGCGAGCAGCTCGCCGTCCTGGCCGAGGGCCTCGGCGAGGTCAGTGCCCGGCTGCGCCTCGACGACCGGGCGTAGCGGGGGCACCGGCGGCCGCGGCCCGCTCCAGCAGCAGCTCGCGCTCCCGCGCGTTCCGGGCCAGCGCCGCCGCGCGTTCGAACTCCGTCCGGGCCTCCGCCGTCCGCCCGAGCCGTGCCAGCAGGTCGCCGCGCACGCTCGGCAGCAGGTGGTACGTCCGCAGGGCCGGCTCCGCCGCCAGCGTGTCCACCAGCTCCAGCGCGGCCGCCGGTCCCTCGGCCATCGAGACGGCCACCGCCCGGTTCAGCTCCACCACCGGGGACGGCGTCAGCGCCGCCAGCCGCCCGTACAGCGTGGCGATCATCGCCCAGTCGGTGTCCTGGTAGCGCACCGCCTGGGCGTGGCAGGCGGCGATCGCGGCCTGCAGCGAGTACGGCCCGGTGCCGGCCAGCCGCAGCGCCGCGAAGCCGCGCCGGATCAGCAGCCGGTCCCAGCGGGCCCGGTTCTGGTCGGCCAGCAGCACCGGCTGCCCGTCGGGCCCGGTGCGGGCGGCCGTCCGGGAGGCCTGGAACTCCAGCAGGGCGGCCAGACCGTGGACCTCGGGCTCCCGCGGGGCCAGCCCGGCGAGCACCCGGGCCAGCCGCAGCGCGTCCTCGCAGAGCGCCGGCCGGAGCAGGTCGTCGCCGGCCGTGGCCGCGTACCCCTCGTTGAAGATCAGGTAGACGACCTCCAGGACGGAGGAGAGCCGGGCCGACCGGTCCTCGCCGTAGGGCACCTCGAAGGGCACCCGCGCCGTGGCGAGCGTCCGTTTGGCCCGGACGATCCGCTGGGCGACGACCGGCTCGGTGGTGAGGAACGCCCGGGCGATCTCCTGGGTGCTGAGCCCGCCCAGCAGCCGCAGGGTGAGCGCGATCCGCGCCTGCGCCGACAGCACGGGGTGACAGGCGGTGAAGATCAGCCGCAGCAGGTCGTCGTCGATGTCGTCCGGTTCGGCCGGCTCCGGCGGCGGCACGTCCTCCAGGGTCCGGCCGACCTCCGCGAGCTTGCGCGCGTAGGTCTTCTTGCGGCGGACCAGGTCGATCGCGCGGTGTTTGGCGGTGGTCATCAGCCAGGCGCCCGGCCGGTCCGGAACGCCCTGCTCAGGCCACTGTTCCAGCGCCGCGACCAGCGCGTCCTGGGCGAGCTCCTCGGCGATGCCGACGTCCCGCACGATGCGGGTGACGCCGGCGATGATCCGTGCCGACTCGATCCTGAACACGGCCTCGACCGCCGCGGTCGCGCTGCTCTCCGTCACGGCCACCCATCAGAGCAGCCGGACGGGATCGGGGCAAACGCGGCCGCGGCGGCCGGGCGGGTGCCAGGGCCCGGAGCGCCCGGGGTCGGACCTCCGCCGGGGTCGGACTCCGGGGTCGGGCCGCCGGGATCAGGCCTCCGGCGGGGTGGCGTTCCCGTCGATCTGGCGCAGCTCGGCGCCGACCGTCCAGCTCACCGGGTGGATCTCCAGGAACCGCTTGGTCCACTCCACGGCCTCGGCCCGGTCCTTGCACTGCATGATGGCGTAGCCGCCGACGACCTCCTTGGTCTCGGTGAACGGCCCGTCGGTCAGGCTCAGCTGCCCGCCCTCCCAGGTGATCCGGGTGCCCTCGGCAGTCGGCAGCAGCCCGGCGGTGTCCAGCATCACCCCGGCCTTGGTGATCTCCTCGAACAGGGCTCCCATCCGCTGCTCGAACTCCGGGCCCGCCGACTTCATGTCCGGGGCGTCCTGCTCGTTGATACGGATCAGCGACATAAAGCGCGGCATGGTGACTCCTCGGTCGGGAGAGCGGGGCCGTTCCCCGCCTCTCACCCCTGCGTCGAACGGGGAGCGGCCGTTTCGACAGCCGCCCCGGAATTCTTTCGGGAGATTCCGGGGGCGGCCACCGCAGGGCCCCCGGCCCGGTCCCCGCAGGGGCCGCCGGCCCGGCCCCGGCGGGGTGTGCCGCGCGGTTCAGCGGGCCGGGGTGCAGAGCAGGGCGGTCCGCAGGTCGAGGCGGTCCTGGAGGCGGGCGAGGTTGCGGCCGGTCAGCTCCTCGATGCGGCGGATCCGGTAGTGCACGGTGTTGACGTGGATGTGCAGCGACTCGGCGGTGCGGGCCCAGGACCCGTCGTGGTCCAGGAAGACCGCGAGGGTGCCCAGCAGCGAGACGCCGTTCTCCCGGTCGTGGGCGGCGAGCGGCGCCAGCAGCCGGGTGTGGAACGCGGCGGTGACCTCCGGCGGGATGCCGCGCAGCAGGCCGGCCAGCGAGTCCAGCTCCGCGGCGCTGGCGACCGGACCGGCCGAGCCGTCCAGCAGGTAGCGGGCCTGGACCAGCGCCGCCCGCAGCGGTTCGGCGACGGGCGGCGCGGCCGGTCCGACCCCGATCCGCAGCGTGCGCCGCCCGGTGAGGCGGGCCTGGAGCGCGGGCCGGGCCTTGCGCAGCCGTTCGGCGACCGCCTCGGCGGGCGCCGCGACCAGCGCGGCCGCCCGCCCGGCCGGGTCCGTCCCGGCGGTGTACGGGGCGGCCAGTTGGTCCAGCGCCTCGGCGAGGGCGTGCGCCGCCCACCCGGGCGGGGTGTCGTCGTCCCGTACGCCGCCGGCGGGTCCGTGGTCGATCCGCGCGGCCACCGCGACCAGGCCCTGGGTGCCCGCCCCGGCTCCGGTCCGCGGAGCGGGGACCGCCGGAGGGCAGCCCGGCGTCAGCCCGCAGGCGGCGAGCGGTTCCGCGAGGTCGGCGGGCCCGTCCCCGGCCAGGGCGGCGAGCAGCTGCCCGCCCGCCCGCCGCCGGGTGGCCGCCTCGGCGTGGGCCCGGGCCGCCAGCGGGGCGAGCAGCTCGGCCAGCCCCTGGAGCAGCGGTTCGGCCGAGGCCTCGCGCAGGTGCGGGCGCAGCCGCCACCCGTCGAACGGTGAACCGTCCTGCGGGCCGACCGGCAGTCCGCCGTCGCCGCGGCCGGCGGCGGGCGGTACCGGCAGGGCGGTGGTGGCGACGTGTCGCCCGCCCGCCGTGACGAGGGAGCAGTCCGGTACGCCGAGCCGGCCCACCGCGTGCGCCAGCACCTCCCCGGGCGCGCTGCCCGCGTGCATCAGCTCGGTGAGTTCGCGGCGGACGGCGTCCGGTATCGCGGCCGCGTCCTGGGCGCCGGCCCGGAGGTCCCCCCAGAGCCGCAGGTAGACGCGGTCGGTGACGGCGCGGAAGCTGACCCCGGCGGGGACGGCCAGCAGCGGGATCCCGTGCGTGCGGCAGGCGTCCACCAGGCTGTCCGGGACGCTGCCGTGGGTGCCCTCGCCGGCCAGCAGCGCGGCGACGCCCGCGCTGCGCAGCGCGGTGGCGAAGCGCAGCGCGCCCGACCCGTCGGCGGGCTGCCACCAGACCAGGCCGGTCAGGACCAGTTCGCCGGGCTGGAGGTAGCGGGCCGGGTCCTGAAGGTCGGTGGAGCTGATCCCGGCGACCTGGCGGGCGAGCAGCTCGGGTGTGCCCCAGGCCAACCGGATGGCCAGGTCGTCCAGGTCCAGCAGGTCTCCGACGATCATCTCTCGCTCCTCGTGCAGTGCGCGGTCGGCAGCTCGCACCCGGAAGGTGGCTCGCACCTGCAAGGTTGGACCGCGCATGGGCATCGTAAATGCAAGCTTGAAGGCCGGTAATCCCTCTTGGTGGATCCTCCAGCGCAGACCCCCGCGGATGGTGTTCGGATCCAGTCGTCCGCCCCATTGCCGCGCTGCTTCAATCGGTGCGGGGCGCGCCGCAGTGTCTCCTCCGGCGCGCCCCACTCAGTGCGAAGTCCCTGCCGTGTTCGGTGGCGGGGCCCGGCCCCCGGCTCCCGTCATCGCCCCCCGGGCTGGCGCTCGGACCGCCTCCGGCGTCGTCACGGAAGTGGCGGCTGCCGCCTGAAAGTGCGCGCTTCCCTCGCAGGTGCGACTGAATTCTTCCTTTCACGGCCGCATCTGCGAGTGCGCTGATGTCCGCTCGGGTACGTTTCCTCCCGGGGCGCACCGGAGTGCACCGGCGCGGCCCGGGAGGAGCGTGAGCCATGGGAGCGTCCGCGAAGGTCCGGCTGCACGGCCACCTCGACCGGCCCGTCGAGCTGACCGTCGAGGAACTGCGGGCCCTGCCCGCGCATCGCGTCCGGGTGAGCTTCGACTGCCTCTCCGAGGGCGAGCAGCGGCACGGCTACGAGGGTCCCGCCCTCTGGGACGTCCTGCGGACCGCCGGCCCCCGGATCGACTTCACCGGCCGCAAGCAGCGGCTGCGCTTCCTGCTCTCGGTCAGCGGCGCCGACGGCCACCGCGCGGTGGTCTCCTGGGCCGAGATCGACCCCGAGTTCGGCGGCCGGCGGATGCTGCTCGCCACCAGCATGGACGGCGCCCCGCTGGACGAGGCGGGGCCGCAGCTGGTCGTCCCGGACGACCACTGCGGCGCGCGCTACGTCAGTGGCGTCACGGCCGTCTGGCTCGGCCCGCTGGACGAGCCGACGGGCTGAACCGCCGGACCGGGCGGGGTCGGGCTCCGGTCGGTCCGGGTTCGGCCGGCGGCCGGGTGGCCGGCGGGCGCCGCCGGCCCCGTCGGCGGCCTCAGGCGGTGGCGAGCGAGACCTCGGTCGACTTGATCAGCGCGACCACCGTCGAGCCGGCCGCCAGGCCCAGGTCGGCGGCCGCGTCGGCGGTGATCGCGGCGGTCAGCTCGCCGTCCGCGACCTCGACCTTGACGCCGGCCATCGCGCCGCCGGTGGCCACCTCGGCCACCGTGCCCGGGATCTGGTTGCGGATGCTCAGCCCGGCGACCGGACCGGTGGCGAGCGAGACCTCGGTCGACTTCACCAGGGCCCGGACGTTGCTGCCGGTGCCGAGGCCGAGGTCCTTGACGGCGTCCACGGTGACCGCCGCGGTGAGCTCCTGCCCCGAGGTGAGCCGGACCTTCACGGTGGCCATGACCTCGCCGGTGGTGACGGTGGTGACGGTGCCGGACAGCTGGTTGCGGATGCTCAGGCTCATGAGGGGTGCCTCGTCTTTCGATCAGGGAAATGAGGGTTTCCGATCGTGCGCCACCCACCCTAGCGGCAGGAAAACCGCAGGTCAGGATTGGTCTGACGCCCCGTCGCAGCTGCCAGGGCGAGTGGCCCGACGGGCTCGCAGCTGCCGTGCACGACAGTTCACCTCTCGCTGAATTCAGTCATCGCTGTACTATGGAGGCATGGAACCGACCGCCGCGAACCCCCGTAACCCGCACCTGCCCGCCGAGGCGCGGGAGGCGGCCATGGAACGGGTCGGCAAGGCCCTCGCCGACACCAGCCGGCGCCGCATCCTGCTCGCCCTGCTCGACGCCCCGCACTATCCGGCCGACCTCGCCGAGGAGCTGGGCCTGACCAGGGCCAACGTCTCCAACCACCTCGCCTGCCTGCGCGACTGCGGCCTGGTGCGGACCGTCCCTGAGGGCCGCCGCACCCGCTACCACCTGGCCGACGACCACCTCGCCCACGCCCTGCGGGACCTGCTCGCCGCCGTCCTGCCGCACGACCCCGCCCGAGAGGAGCACTGACATGGGTGCGAACCACGGCCCCGCCGCCCCGACAGTCACCGCCCCGGCCACCGTGAGCGGCGCCTACCGCCGCCGGATGCTGCTCACCATCGGCGTCACCGCCGCCGTACTGGTCCTCCAGGTCATCGGCGGCCTGCTCTCCGGCAGCCTCGCCCTGCTCGCCGACTCCGGGCACATGCTCACCGACCTCTCCGGCGTCACGCTCGCCCTGCTCGCCGTCCAGGTCGCCCAGCGCTCGCCCACCCTGCGCCGCACCTTCGGCCACTACCGGCTGGAGATCCTGGCCGCCCTCGCCAACGCCGCCCTGCTGATCGGCGTCTTCGCCTGGGTCGCCTACGGCGCCGTCCGCCGGTTCGGCGAGCCCGTCGAGGTCCAGGGCGGGCTGATGCTGACCGTCGCGCTCATCGGCCTCGCCGCCAACCTGGTCGGCGTCGTCCTGCTGCGCGGCGGCAAGGACCACAGCCTCAACCTGCGCGGCGCCTACCTGGAAGTGCTCGGCGACGCCCTCGGCTCGGTCGCCGCCATCGCGGCCGCCGTCGCCATCCAGCTCACCGGCTGGCAGTACGCCGACCCGATCGCCTCGCTCCTCATCGGCGTGATGATCCTGCCGCGCGCCTACCTGCTGGGCCGCGACGCCCTGCGGGTCCTGCTGGAGGCCACCCCCGAGGACCTCGACCTCGCCGAGCTGCGCACCCACCTGCTGGCCGAGGAAGGTGTTCGCGAGGTCCACGACCTGCACGCCTGGACGATCACCTCCGGCATGCCGGTCCTGAGCGCCCACGTGGTCGCCGACGGCACCCCGGCCGCCGACCTGCTGACCCGCCTGCGCCGCTGCGTCGCCGACCACTTCGGCATCGCCCACGCGACGCTCCAGGTGGAGCCGGGCGGGCGTCGGGTGTGCGGGGAGGCGGCGCACGCCTGACCTGCGGGGAGTTGCCGCCCGCCCCGGCGCCGGTCACGCCGTGGCGGGCGGCGGCGCGTCGGGGGAGTCGGCTTCAGAGGTGCCACGCCGCATGAGGTTTACGGCCCTGCGCGTGGCAACGGTGGAAGGGTGTTTGGGGCCGAAGAGGCGATCCAGGTCGCTGGCGACGCTGGTGATGAGCTCTTCTGCTTCGTCGATGCGTCCGGCTTGCCGGTAGGAGGCCGCAAGGTTGGCGCGGGCCGTGAGGGTGGTGGAGTGGTCGGGGCCGAGGGCGCCTCCGCTGTTGGCGACGACCTGCTCGTTGAGGTTGAGG
>NZ_JBHYYB010000008.1:105119-171944 GCF_042752535.1 Kitasatospora sp. NPDC059327
TAGGCTTCGTCGGTGCGTCCGGCCTGTGCGTAGGAGACGGCGAGGTTGGCCAAGGCCATGAGGGTGTCGGGGTGGTCGGGGCCGAGAACGCGTTCGCTGTTGGCGACGACCTGTTCGTCGAGGTTGAGGGCTTCGTCGGTGCGTCCGGCCTGTGCGTAGGAGACGGCGAGGTTGGCCAAGGCCATGAGGGTGTCGGGGTGGTCGGGGCCGAGAACGCGTTCGCGGTCGGCCGCGACGTGCTCGCTGAGGGCGAGGGCTTCGTCGGTGCGTCCGGTTTGTCGGTAAGAGGTGGCGAGATGGGCGTGGGAGGTGAGAGTGAGGGGGTCCTCGGGGCCGAGGACGGACTCGACCTTGGTCGCGATGCGGCGCCAGTAGTCGGTGGCAGGCGTGTTCGTGAGGCCGGCGCCGGTGCTGGACGCGAGCGGCCGGCGACCACCGAAACTCAACACCACGTCGCCCACCAGCAGGGCGAGCGTGCCGGAGTTGGCCCGCAGCGCACTGATGAGGTCGCGGTTGGTGCGGTCATGTCTGGGCCAGAGCGCCACCAGCGCGTCGGTGGCGGCGCCATAGGGCTGCTGGTTCCTCGGCGTGGTGTCCCGCGCCGCCCGGGCCGTGAGGGCGTGGATGGTGACGGCGCGCGGGCCGCTGCCCGGGCCGGCGTCGGTGAGCAGGTTGAAGTTGTGCAGGACGGCCAGTGCGGCGAGGGCGTCCGCCGGGCTGACGGCCGGTGGCGCGGTCCGGCGTCTCCACAGCCGTGACCACCACCCGCCGGGTTCGGCCTCGGCCCGCTGCTCCCCGAGGTACCGGGTGACGGCGTCCGTCGTCCACAACTCGCGCGGGTGGCCCGCCGGGTCGAGGAGGGCGGCGAGGCGCATCGCGGGGACGGCGAGGCCGACGGGTTCGGTCTGTTGGGCGGCGTCGAGGGCGAGGAGCAGGGCGGCGGCGACCGGGCGGCCGTAGTGCTCGGTGTCGGTGTCCCGGGGGAGCAGGGCGTCGAGGGTGCGGTCGCGCCGGCTGAAGAGGTCCAGGTAGTCGCCGGTGGTGCAGCGCCTGTTGAGCACGTACGCGGCGGCGTGCCCGAGGGCGAGCGGCAGATGGCCGAGCGCGTCGGCGAGTTCGGCGGCGCGGTCGTCCAGGAGGGCCGGGGTGAGGCGCTCGCGCAGGTAGGCGGCGGATTCCCCGGGCGTGTAGCGGTCGACGTCGACGAGGGTGCGCCCGCCCGCGCCGGCGGCGGCGGTGCGGAGCCGGGTGGTGGCCAGGACGCGGCCCGTGCCGTGCCGGGAGGCGGCCGGCCACAGGGCGGCGTCGGTGAAGTCGGTGACGTTGTCGAGGACGACCAGCCAGCTGCGGTCGGTCGTGGCCAGCCAGGTCAGGAAGCAGGCCGCGTTCTGCTCGGTCGCGGCCGGGGCGTCGCTCACGCCCGGCGCTCCGACGGCGGCGGCCGCGCGGGCGTAGAGGGCGGTCACGGTCGCGGGTTCGGTGGCGTCGGCCCAGAGCACCACGTCGGTTCCGTCCGCCACGCCTTCACGGGCGTAGAGGGCGGCCAGCTGGCTCTTGCCGACCCCGCCCCCGCCGGACAGCAACTGGGTGAGCCCGGAGGTGCGTTGGGTCAGTACGACGGTGTCGCCCGCGCTTCGGGCCCGGTCGATGGCGGCGCGGATGGCGCTGCGCGGCTGGAAGGCGCTCGCCGGCGGCGGGATCACACCGAACACCGCCGGGGTGTGTCGCGCGGGCGGAGTCTCCACCGGGGGAACGCCGTTGACGGTGTGCGCCATGATCACAAGGCCGTGGACGACGCCGCCGCTCATCGAGTTGCCGACCTCGGCGGCCGGTGGGGCGGGATGGTGGTGGTGCACGCCGCCGAGGTACTGGTCGCGCCCGGCCTGGTTCACCCGGCTCGCACCGGAGGCGGTGGCCTGCTGCTCGACGCGGCCGCCACCGTCCGCCGGGTTCTCCTCGCTCACTGGTACTGGTCCCCGCCCGTCTGCACGATCCGGGCGTCGCCGCCCGCGGTGGCGTTCTGCTGGACGCTCGTGGGCGGGGCGCCGCCGGTGCCCGCCGCGCCGCCGGCGCCCGGGGCGAACCGGTGTCCGGCGACCTGCTCGACCTGGGCCCGGTCGGTGGCCTCCGCCCGCTGGTCCACCGTCCGGGCGGGCGTCGGGGCGGGGCTCGGCGTCGTCTGGCTCGCCCACCACCCCAGTGCGGCCAGAACTCCGGCTGCGCCGACCGCCGCCAGCGCGCTCAGGACGCCCCAGCCGGCCTCCCCGTCCGGGAGCCACCCGAAGTCGGCGAGCCGACCGACCCCCAGCAGCGCCCCGAAGGCGACCACCGACCCGAGCACCGCGATCGTCCACCGTGTTGCCGCAGATGACATCCGCCCACCCCCTCGCCCCGGCCGTCGCCGGTGCGGCGACAGCGATGCCCGGACTCTAGCGGCTCCCACCGTCAACTCCACGGGGGGAGAGTGGTCTTGGTGCCGTTCTGTTGCCCGCTCGGGGTGCGGCTGGTTGATCGCCGCGTGCTACGCCAACGTCACCGCCGTGGCCGGCGCGTTCCACTCCGACGGGGCGGCGGTGGCGGCGCGGCCGCTGCTCGAAGGCGCCGGTCGGTAGCGCCGCCGGTCGGTGGCGGAGCCGTAGGAGGCAGGCGCGCGTGCCCTACCCCGCCGCCGCCCCGACCCGGGCGACCAGGGTGCGCCAGTCCACCCGCCTCGGGGCGGTTTCCCCGGCAGCGCCGCCGGCGGCGCGGTGTGCGGCGGCTGCGGTGCGGCAACTCCCGCACCGCGGCTCGCCGTCCACCGGGCGGAAGGCCCGGTCGCAGCCGTCGCAGGTGGCGGGTGCCGCGACCGCCGTGCCCGGCTCGATCCGGTCGGGCAGCTTGCCCTCCAGGCGCCACCGCAGCAGCGCGGCGGGGGACTTGACCTGGTCGGGCAGGCCACTGGTCAGCGCGCTCCGCAGGGCCGCCGAACTCACGCCCCTGGCCAGCCACTCGGCGGCCAGCGGCGCCAGGCGCCGTACCTCGCGGGCCCCCAGGGTCAGGCGGTGGTCGGCCCGCCGGAGGTCCAGCAGGACGCGCTCGGCCTCGGTGAACTCCGCTCCTTGGGAGGCGGCTTCGGGCGTCGGCGGGGGAGGGAGGGGGGAGGTGTTCACCTTGGGTGTCACCCCCGGGAGGGCGGTGCCGGGCGCCCGGACGGTCGACGGCCCGCGGGTGCGTTTCCCGGCATCCGGCGGACCGCCGTCCCCCTCCTGCCTCGCGTGGTCGAAATGACCGTCGAACAGCCGCTCCGCCTCGGCCGTGCCCAGTGGCACGTTGGAGACCAGGGATTCGGTCCGTACCTGCCCGGCCGTCCCGCGTCGCCGGGTGCTGTGGAGCAGTCCGGCGCGGGTGAGTTGGCGGCGGGCGCGGTCGGTGGTGATGCGGCCGCCGGAGAGTCCGGCGGCCAGTGCGGTGACCGTCGTGGCGCGGGCCTTCGCGGGGCCGAGTGCCAGGGCTCGTACAAGCAGTCGAAAGGCGGAGTCCGACAATTCGTCGTCCCACACCAGGGAGTTGGCAATCTGGGTGAAGTCGCGTGAGGGCGCGATAGCATGCAGGAGCATCGTCAGTGGGTCCTGTCCACTCGGCGAATGAAGAGCCCGGCCGCGTGCGCTAACACGTTGCCGGGCTCGCCCCATTCTTCGGGGGCGATCCGTTTCTGGCGGTCACGGTACACCCAAATGACGACTGGTCAGCACGCTCCGAATTGAAATGATTACCCGTTGTAGTGATGAACCGGGCTCTTGATAAGTCGAAGCTCGGGCAGCGGCAGCGGCAGGCTGCGGTGGCGGATTCGCACGGCGCCCGCGACCGCTGACGCCGCTCGTCGGAGACCGGTGGCCCGGAGCGGGGCGGGTCGAGCGGCTCGCAGCGGAGAATCGTCCCTGGTGGGAGGGGGTGCGTGCGGCGCGGAAAATGCTCGCCGAACGCCCTTGTTCGTGCAAACATGCCCTCTATGGGGACGATTCTGCACGGCACCCACGTCACGCTCCGCCCCGCGACGGCGGAGGACATCCCGGCGCTCGCGGCCATCCGCGCCACGCCCGAGGTCTACGCCCGCTGGCGTGGCGGGGAGGACCTCGCCGACGCCGTCGCCACCGAGCTCGACGAGCCGGACACCCAGACGCTGGTGGTCCTGGTCGACGGTCAGGTGGCCGGCGCCATCCAGTGGTACGCCAACAACGACGACGAGTACCGGCACGCGGGCATGGACATCTACCTCGATCCCGCCCGTCACGGCCGGGGTCTGGGGACCGACGCCGTCCGCACCCTGGCCCGGCACCTCGTCGCCGACCACCACTACCACCGTCTGATCATCGACCCGGCGGCGGACAACGCGGCGGCGATCCGCTGTTACGCCAAGGTCGGTTTCCGTCCGGTGGGCACCATGCGCCAGTACGAGCGCGGCCCCGACGGCAGCTGGCACGACAACCTGCTGATGGACCTGCTGGCGGACGAAATCGAATAGTGGGGACCGGGCGGGCGGTGCGTACAACCGTTCGTATCGTTCGTACGTCCTCCCCTCAGAACGTCATCCCGTCACTTCTCACAGCCGGAGCCGCGATCGTGCGCACCTCCCGTCTGGCGGCCACCGCCGCCCTGTTCGTGCTCACTGCGGGCGCGATGGTCTCGGGGGCCACCGGCGCCCTCGCCGACGACGCCCTGCCGAGTCCCTCGGCGACGGCGCCGACGCCTGCCGCCACCACCACGCCGGCCGCCCCGGCGACGGACGCCCCGTCCGCCGGTGCCACGCCCTCGGCCACCGACACGCCGTCCGCCACCACGCCGTCCCCGACCGGAAGCCCGACCGGAAGCCCGACGGGCACTCCGACGGGTACTCCGACGGCCACGCCGACCCTGCCGCAGGGCTGCATGTACGTGCGCGAGGAGGCCATGCCGGTCCACGGTGTCACCCTCGGCACCGACGGGTCCACCCGGGACATGGCCGTCTCCTTCTACAACAGCAGCTCGACGACGCTCACCGACTTCCGGATCACCGCCGTGATCAAGAGCGCGACGGGGGCCGTCCCGCCGCAGACCGGGGTCAAGTTCCAGGGCGACACCGTCTGGGCGCCGGTCACGGTGGACCCCGCCGGCGGGTCGGTGTCCCTCGGTTCGCACCAGATCCCGTCGCACGAGATGTTCACCGTGGTGCTGCGGATCTCCGCCGGTGCGGCCAAGGCCGAGGGGTACACCCTCACCGTCGCGGGCGGTTCCGAGGTGCTTCCGTACGGGGTCGGCCCCACCAATGTGAAGTACACCTGCAACCGGCTGACCGGGTCGTCCACCAGTCGCGTCACCTTCCGCGACGAGCCGACCGCCACGCCGACGGCCACGCCCACCGCCACTCCGTCGACGGGCACCTCGCCCACCGCGAGCGCCTCCCCGACCGGTTCGGCGTCGCCGTCCGCGACCCCCACCGGTGGTGTCGTCCCGGCCGGCACCGGGGGCAGCGGCACCACGACCACCGCGGGCGGCCACCTGGCCGCGACGGGTAGCGACTCCGGCACCGTGCCGCTCGCCGTCACCGGCGCCGCCGCCGTCGCCCTCGGTGGCGCGGCCGTCCTCGTCGCCCGCCGCCGGAAGAACGCCCGCGGCTGACCCACGGGTCCCCGGGCTCCGTCCCGCCCGCGCACCCGCGCGGGCGGGACGTCGTCGTCGCTGACCCGCGAGCGGCGCGACGCGGTGGGACACCCGAGCGTCCGACCCCTCGGGGGCCGGACGCTCGGGTCCGTCCGGACGGCGCCGCCCTACCGGGCCTCCCGCTCGGCTGCTTCGGCGAGGCGCTTGACGCTCGCCAGGCGCCGGTCCCAGTCGGTCGCGAGGGCGGCCATCCAGCGGGCCGTCGCGTCGAGTGCCGCGGAGCGGACCGCGTACCGGACTTCGCGGCCGACCCGGGTGGCGGTGACCAGTCCGGCGCCGTCCAGGACGGCGAGGTGCTTGACCACCGCCTGCCGCGAGACCGGCAGCCGTTCCGCGAGCGCGGTCGCGGTGGCCTCGCCCCGTTCGGCCAGCAGATCGAGCAGGTGACGCCGGGTCGGGTCGGCGAGGGCGGCGAGGACGGTGTCGACCGGCTCGGCGCCCCCGCGGCCCTCGCCGGTCATGCGGACGGCTGCTCGGCGCGCTTGCGGAACGCGTCGAGCACCTGCGGCCAGCCGCCGGTGTTGTCCTCGACCGCCTTGTCGCGCAGCTCCTCGGATCCGGCCAGGGCCGCGAATCCGCTCTCGACGACCCGCAGCCGCGTCCCGTCGCCCTCCGGGGTCAGGGTGAACTCCACCAGGGTGCTGTTGTCCTCGCGCAGCTCCTCGCCGGGGAAGGCGCTGGCCCAGCGGTAGGCCAGGTAGGTCGGCGGCTCGACCTTCTCGACCCGCACCGGGAAGTCGCCGTACTCGGGGTTCTTCGCCACCGTGGACTCGCCCTCCCGGGCCACGGTGCCGGCCAGGCTCGCCTCCTCGGCCACCCAGAAGCCGGGCTGGGCCACCAGGGTCCAGACCCGCTCCGGGGATGCCGCGATCAGGGTCTCGCGCTCGATCCGGTCCTCGCTCATGAGGGGCTCCTTCATCGCTGCCAATGTGTGCAACTCCAGGGTTGCACGTGGGTCAGTGAGGTGCAACCGGAGAGTTGCGCGAGAGTGGTCCGGTGCCGCGCCCGGAGTCGTCGGGGGTCCGCGCCACGGCTGGTGGGGTGCGCTCTCCCTCAGGCCGGGCGGAGGCCGGCGCGGTCGTGCAGCGCCTCCGCCATGGCGGACGTGCCGTCGGTGACGAACCCGCGGATCGAGGCCAGGTAGGCGGCACGGCCGACCCGCCCGTCGCCGTCGGTGTCCAGCGCGTCGAACGCCTTCGCGGCGTTGGCCGCGGAGTTGCCCAGGGCCGCCCGCAGCCGGGTGAACTCCGTCGGCCCCAGGGCCCCGTCCTCGTCCGCGTCGGCGAGGTCGAACAGCGACCCGAGCGCCTGCCGGCAGACCTCGTCGAAGGCTCCGGCCCCCGCCCAGGCCTCGTACTCCTCGAAGGTGACCCGCCCGTCGCCGTCCGCGTCCATCGACGCGTAGACGCGCTCGTGGGCCGAGCGTGCGGTGCGGACCAGCGGATCGCCCGCGTCCCGGCCGAGTGCGGCGGCCGCCCGGGCGGGGCGGGCGAGGTACTCCGGCCGCGAGATGACGCCGTCGCCGTCCGTGTCCAGCATGGTGAAGATGTGCCGCTTGGCGGTGCTGGTGTCCATGAACCTGCCCTTCGTGAAGCCGGAGCGGGTGAGCCTCTCGACCCGCATCCCCGTTCAACGCCGCACCCCGCGCCGGGTCACCGCCGGTCGGGCGCCGCGGCCGGCGGAACCGGCCTCACCGCCGGTCACGCCGGGTGCGGGCGGAGCGCCGCGGGGATATGCGGAGGCGTCCCGCGAGGTCGGCCCCTAGGGTGGCGCGATGATCCTTTCTTATGACGAGGCCGGCAGTGGCCCGGCGGTCGTCCTGGTGCACTCCACGGTCTGTGACCGGCGGATGTGGGACGGCCAGGTGCCCGCCCTGGTCGGGGCCGGCCTGCGGGTGGTCCGCTGCGACCTCCGGGGCTTCGGCGAGACACCCGTGCCGGACCGGCCGTACGACAATGCCCAGGACGTCCTGGACCTCCTGGACCACCTCGGCGTCGAGCGGGCGGCGCTGGTCGGGGCGTCCGGCGGGGGCCGGGTGGCGCTGGCGGTGGCGGCCCGGTGGCCGCGGCGGGTGACGGCGCTCGCACTGCTGTGCACGGCGCTGGCGGGGCAGCGGCCGAGTGTCGGGCTCCGGGCGTTCGGTGACCGCGAGGACGCGCTGATCGAGGCCGGGGACATCGCCGGAGCGACCGAGCTCAACGTGGAGGCCTGGCTGGGCCCCGACGCGGACGACGCGGCGCGGGCTCAGGTGCGGCAGATGCAGCGGCACGCCTTCGAGGTCCAGTTGGCGGCCGTGGAGGAGTTCGGGCAGCTCGCGGTCGACACCGACCCGTCCGCCGTCACGGCGCCCACCCTGCTGGTCACCGGGGCGCACGACTTCCCGGACTTCGCCCGGATCGCCGACCACCTCGCCGACCGCATCCCCGGTGCCCGCCGGCTCGACCTCCCCTGGGCGGGCCACCTGCCCGCGCTGGAGCGTCCGGCGGAGCTCAACGCGCTGCTGCTCGACTTCCTGGGCACCGAAGCGCTCGACGGCCCGCGGCCCGCGGCCGAGGTCGTCTGACCGCCTGACCGCCTGACCGCCTGATCCGCTGACCGCCCGCCTGACCGGCCTGACGGGCCGCCGACGGCGTTCGCTACGCGGCCGTCCCCGGGCAGCCGCAGGAGCGGCGGATCACCATGCGGGCGGGGAAGGTGCGCGCGCCCGCCGGGACGGGCTCCTCGTTCGCCAGGGCGGTCAGCACGAGGTCCACGGCGGCCCGGGCCATCTCGTCCTGCGCGGTGGCGACGGTGGTGAGCGGTGGCCCGGCGATGACGGCCTCCGCGATGTCGTCGAACGCGGCCACCGCGAGGTCCTCCGGCACCCGGATGCCCAGATCGTCGGCGGCCCGAAGCAGGCCGATCGCCTGGTCGTCGGTGGCGCAGAACACCGCGGCCGGCCGGTCGGGCCGGGCCAGCAGCGCGAGGGCCTCGGCGTGCGCCCGGACGCGGTCGAACGGCGCGGGGGTCAGCCGGCCCTCGGTGGGCAGGCCGGCCTCGGCCAGGGCGGCCGCCCAGCCGGCGGTGCGGGAGGTCACCGGGTCGGTCGGGCTGAGTGCGAACGTCCCGCCGAAGCAGTGGACTTCGGCGTGTCCGTGGCCCAGCAGGTGCCGGACCACCTCGCGCGCCCCGCCGTCGTCGTCGGCGACGACGGCCACCCCGCTCTCGGTCTCCGCCCGGTGGTGCAGCAGGACGACGGGGGTGCCGTCGGTGGCCTCGAAGCCGGCCACGCCGGGCACGGACGGGTCCTGGGTGACCAGGATCAGCCCGTCCACCTGCATGCCGAGGAAGGCCCGGATGTAGTGCGCCTCCCGCTCGTCGGCGTAGTCGGAGTTGCCGATCAGCAGCAGCCGGCCGCGCTCGGCCGCCGCCTGCTCGACCATGTGCGCGAGCCCGGCGAAGAACGGCTGCCGGGCGTCCGGCACGACCATGCCGATCAGGTTGGTCCGCCGCCGGGCCATCGCCTGGGCGACCCGGTTCGGCCGGTACCCCAGCTCCTCGACCGCGGCCAGGACGCGGGCCCGGGTGGCCGCCGCCACCGGTCGCGGCCCGTCGTTGATCACATAGCTGACAACCGCCGTCGACGTCCCCGCCGCCCGCGCCACGTCGTCCCGCGTCACCCTCGCCATGCCCGCGAGCCTACACACCGCCTCTGACCAGCCCCGAAAGTGCCGGACGGCCGGTGTGCGGGCGCCGTCGGCGCCCACCCGGCCCCCGTGCGCCCGGCTGCCCGGCCTCAGTAGGTGTGATCGGCCGTCACGTCCGCCGAGAGGTTGAGCGCGCGCTCCGCCGCCTCCCCGCGCAGGGCCAGCAGCGTCAGCGTCAGCGCGTCGACCACGGCCAGGTGGGCGATCCGGCTGGCGGTGGTTTCGAGGCCGAAGACGAGGTCCTGCCCGCCGGCGACCAGGGTGTGGGTGGCCGCCTCGCTCAGCGGCGAGCGGGCGTAGCTGGTGAGCGCGACGACGCTCGCCCCGGCGTCGCGGGCGCGGCGGGCGGTGTCGACCACGGTCGGGGTCGAGCCGGTGTGGCTGATGGCCAGACAGGCACCGGTGGGCGGGAGCCCGGCGGCCGCCAGCTGGGCGGTGAGCGGGTCGGCGGGGGAGTCGACCGGGATGCCGAGGGCGCGCAGCCGGTACGCGGCGTCCAGGACGACCGCGCCGGACAGGCCCGCGCCGACCAGGACGACCCGGTCGGCCGCGTTCAGCACCTCGGCCGCCGCCCGCAGGGCCTGCGCGGGCAGGGTGGTGGCGATCCCGTCGAGCGCCTCCCGGGCGGCGCGGACGGTGTCGGTCAGCGCGCGGGCCGTCGGGTCCGCCTCCTCGGAGAGGTCCGGCGAGGGGGCCGGCGCCTGGCGGACGGCCGCGATCTTCAACTCCTGGTAGCCCTTGAAGCCGAGCCGCTGGCAGGCCCGCACCACGGACGAGGACGCGGTGCCGGCCAGCGCGGCGACGTCGCTCACGCTCAGCCGCACCAGATCGGCCCCCCGGTCGAGGACCACCTGGGCGACCCGCGCCTCGGAGCCGCGCAGCTCGCCGAGGCGGGCGCGGATGTGCGCGGCCAGCTGCGACTCCAGCGGCGAGAAATCGGAATGCTCTTCCATGGATTCAGTGTACCGTGGAATTCTGTTCCAAGCCTGTTGGAGGGGAGCTTCGCCATGCCCGAAATCGCGTTCGCGCTGCCGAGCGGTGGGTCGTCGGCGGCCGTGCCGGTCGCCGTCCTCGCCGCAGCGGTCCTGCACGCCGTCTGGAACGGGCTGGCGCACCGCATCCAGGACAAACTGGTCGGCTTCGCCCTGATCAACCTCGCGTACACGGCCTGCGCGGTCGTACTGGTCGCGCTCAATCCGGTGCCGGCCGCCGCGGCCTGGCCGTACCTCCTCGCCTCCGTGGTGCTGCAGGTGGTGTCCCAGCTCCTGCTGCTGCGGGCCTACCAGCTCGGGGACTTCGGGCAGATGTACCCGATCGCCCGGGGTTCGGCGCCGCTGCTGGTGGCGGTGCTGTCCGTCACGGTGCTCGGCCAGGGCCTGGGCGGCGGGGAGCTGCTGGGCGTCCTGGTGATCTCCTGCGGTCTGATCGGGCTGGCCTTCGCCAAGGGGATACCCGGGCGGGCGCAGCTGCCCGCTCTCGGCGCGGCCGCCGGTACCGGCGTGATGATCGCCTCGTACACCGTGCTGGACGGCAGCGGCGTCCGGCAGGCCGGGACGGTCGGCGGCTACGTGGCCTGGCTCTTCCTGCTGCAGGGGCCGAGTCTGGCGTTGATCGCCTGGGTCCGGCGGGGCCGCGGTCTGTTCGCCGGGGTCGGTCCGGTGGTACCGGTGGGGATCGCCGGTGGGGTGCTCTCCCTGACCGCCTACGGACTGGTGGTGTGGGCGCAGTCGCGGGGCAGCCTGGCGGCGGTCGCCGCGCTGCGCGAGACGAGCATCGTGATCGCCGCGCTGATCGCCACGGTGGTCTTCCGCGAACGCCTCGGCCGGCTGCGGATGACGGCCAGTGCCACCGTCCTGGCCGGGATCGCCGTCCTGGAGCTCGCCCGTCCGTAGCGGTGGGCGGACGGGCGAGCGGCGGGGTCAGGGGACGACGACCGTCATGGTGCTCCGGGTGAGCCGGAAGCCGAGTGCGGTGTAGAGGCCGCGAGCCGCGTTTCCCTCGGTCACGGCCAACCCCATCTCCGGGTTCCCGCGCCCTGCGAGGTCGGCCATCACCCGGCGCATGAGGTCGCGGCCGAGCCCGGGGTAGCCGAGGTCGGGGTGCCGGAAGACATGGGCGATCCAGGGCATGCCCCCGAAGTCGGTCACGACGGCGCCGGCCGCGACGCGGTCCTCCGTGTCCACTACCAGGGCGCTGGACGGCAGCACGGGGCCGACGATCCCGCCGGCCAGCAGGGCGCGCAGATCCTCCCGCACGGTCCGTGCGTCGTGATCGGGCCGGTGGTCGGGGTGGCCGGGGCCGAACGCCGCGCGCAACGCCGGGGCGAGCGCCTCGGCGTCACGGTCGCACGGCACGCCGCGGTACCCGTCCCGCAGCGGAGTCCGCGCCCAGTCGGCCCACCCGGCGGGAGGCGGCTCACCGGCGAGGTCCCGCAGCATGGTGTGGCCGAGCCGGAGGGTCCGGGCCCCGCGCCGCAGCAGCCGCTCGCCGAACTCGACGCGGCCGGAGACGATCCAGCCCGACATCGCCGACAGCACGAACTCCACCGGGTCGACGGTGCCGACGGTTCCGTCGACGCCGGCCTGCCCGGGGGTCAGCACCTCCAGCCGGTCGGCCCAGGGGCGCCCCTCCCGCTCACCGCGTCGGTAGCGCACCACGGGGAGGCCGTCGGGGTCGCGCCCCACCTGCCAGTCCGGTTCCACCTCGGTCACGCCGGTCCGTCCGATCCTGGGGGAGCAGTCTGCCTCCGCCATGATCGGCGGGCGACTGCCGGAGAGCAAGGGGGCGGCGACCCACCGCCCGGGCCGGCCCGAGGCGGCCCTTCCTCCCGGGTGACTCACCCGGGTCGCGTCCAACCCCACCCCTGGGCCTGGACCCGGCCGGTCAATCGCCCCACCCCCGCAGCAGCGGCGGCGGACCGCCCCGACGGACGGCCGCGCACCACCTCCGATGACCACGGGCCCCGGGAGCGACCTCCTGGGGCCCGTACGGGTTCTGACCGGCAGTCCGCTCCCGGGGCGCGGGTCTGGCTACTGCCGGCTCCCGCCCGTGCCGTCGCTGCGGTGCAGGCCGCGAATGTGGGCGTGAGACCTGTCCGCTGCGTGTCCGGCTTGAGCACCACGTTGCCGAAGCCACCCGGGAGCTCGGCCTGCCACGCGCCCTGTCGCATCCCATCGCTGCATCGGCGCCATGACTCCGAATCTGCCGGAATCCCTGAGATGGCTGCGCACGGATTCGCGGGGGCCATGCCCCCGGCGGATCTCTACCGCGTTGTATGGTCGTTGAAGGTGTGCCGGAGGAGGCGACTGGTGTATCGAATGCGTGTTGCGGTGGGCTCCGACACGGGCGCGATTGCCGATCTGGTGCGAGCCCGGTCCGCATGGTTGACGGTGCGCGGTCTGGGTGAGTGTGCGGACATGGCGGAGGTGTACGGCTCGCAGGCGGGTGACCCGACCTTCCCGGTGTGGGTGCTGGAGCACGAGGCCGAAGGGGTCGTCGGCTGCACCACACACTTCGGGAACGAGGTGCTTCCCCCGTGGGGCTTCACCGAGGAGGAACGCGCCGAGCCGACGCTGTTCCTGGCGACCACCTTCACCGCGCCGAATCCGCACCGGCTGGGCCGGCTGATCGCATGGTGGTCGCTCGACCACGCCGCTCAGCAGGGCCTTCGCTGGGTGCGTCGGGGTACGGGGCAGGAACAGCTCTCCCGGTACTACCAGGAGGCCCAGGGCTGGGATCTGCTGCGAGTCGCCGAGCGGCACGACGTGAAGGTCTACATGCTGCAACGGCAGGCCGAGCGCGTCCTTGGCTTGGCGGACATGATGGTCGGCCGCGGTCTCTGAGGGACATGCCGGTGGTCCCGGCGGAAGCTGTCGGCCGCCGCCGACCACTGCTACCTGACCGGCTACATGGCCATGGACGAGCGCCTCGACGGCCTGGCCAGTCGGTACTACGTCAAGGCGCTGGAGCTGGCACGGATCGCTGGTGATGAGCTGACGTTCTGCACAACCCTGCGGGGCATGAGCGTCATGCACGGTGACCTCGGCGACGGTCCCACCGCCAGCAGGCTCGCCCAGAGCGCGTCCGCGGCCTCTCCCAAGGCAGGCCCGCGGATGCGCGCGTTCCTGGCGGGCCAGGAGGCCCACGCGGCAGCCATCACGGGTGACCGCTCGCTCGCGCTTCTTCGGATCAAGCAGGCCGAAGCGGCGATGGAGAAGGCCGAGTCCCAGGCGAAGGCCCTCGGCTCGTACGACCCATCCGCCCTGCACTACCACATCTCACAAGTCCGGTACGAGCTAGGAGACATGGCCGGGGCGATCGAATCGATGCAGCAGTCCCATCAGATCCGCGAGCCCGCGTTCCGGCGAACCAGGGTGCGGTACGGGGGGATGCTCGCTGAGCGGAAGTTCAAGGCCGGCCGGTTCGAAGAAGCCTTCGCTGACTGGCACCGCATGCTGGATGAGTACCCGCTGATCCAGTCAGGTCGAGCTGACGACCGGTTTCGCGAGATGAAGACGCTGATCCAGCCCTACCTTGGAAATCGTGGCGCTCGGGAGCTCCACGAACGGACCATGCCCGTCAGTTGAACCCGACCCGCCGCCCTACCGGATCGCGGCTGTTCCGTTCCGCGAGTGCGGTGTTCTCATGCTTCGGGCGGCCGATCCGCGCGATCCGCGGAACGGGTTCGTCGCAGGCCCCAAGGGTCCTCCCGGGGAGGGCCGCGCCGGGTCGTACCCGGCGCGGCCCCGGCTACGGGAGCCTCAGCCCCGGCAGCCCTCCAGCAGGCGCAGCCAGACCTCGCTGATCGTGGGGTAGGCGGGCACGGCGTGCCAGAGCCGGTCGATCGGCACCTCGCCGACCACCGCGACGGTGGCCGAGTGGAGCAGTTCCGCGACGCCGGGGCCGACGAAGGAGGCGCCGACCAGCACCTGGCGGTCCAGGTCGAAGACCACCCGGGCCCGGCCCCGGTAGTCGTCGCCGTACAGCGAGGCGCCGGCGACGGCGCCGAGGTCGTGGTCGATCGACCGGACCCGAAGCCCGGCCCGCTCGGCGGCCTCCAGGGTCAGGCCGACGGCCGCCACCTCCGGCTCGGTGAAGACGACCTGCGGCGCCCCGGCGCTGTCGGCGGACGCGGCGTGCGCGCCCCAGCGTGCGGTGTCCAGCGGCCGCCCCTCGGCGCGCGCGACGATCGCCGCGCCCGCGATCCGGGCCTGGTACTTGCCCTGGTGGGTGAGCAGTGCCCGGTGGTTGACGTCCCCGGCCGCGTACAGCCAGTCGCCGTCGATGCCGAGCACGGTGCAGCTGTCGTCCACGTCCATCCAGGCGCCGGGCTTCAGGCCGACCTGCTCCAGCCCGACGTCGGCCGTGCGCGGGGCCCGGCCGGTGGCGTAGAGCACCTCGTCGGCGGTCAGCCGCTCGCCGTCGCCCAGGACGAGGGTCACCCCGGCGCCGTCGACGCGCTCCAGGGAGGCCACCTCGGTGCCGAAGCGGAGGTCCACCCCGGCGGTCCTGAGGCCCTCCGCCACCAGCTCGCCCGCGAACGGCTCCATCCGCGGCAGCAGCGCGTCGCCGCGCACCAGCAGGACGACCTCCGCACCGAGCGCGCGCCAGGCGGTGGCCAGCTCCACTCCGACCACGCCGCCGCCGACCACCGCCAGCCGCCCCGGCACGGTGGGTGAGCCGGTCGCCTCCCGGTTGGTCCACGGCCGGGCGTCGGCCAGCCCGGGGACGCCCTCCGGCAGCACCGGCCGGCTGCCGGTACAGACCGCGACGGCGTGCCGGGCGGTCAGCAACCGCTCGGTGCCGTCCTCCGCCTCGACCGTGACCGCCCGTTCGCCGGCAAGCCGGCCGTGGCCGCGGACCAGCTCGATGCCGGTGTCGCGGAGCCATTGGACCTGGCCGTCGTCCCGCCAGTGCGAGGTGAACGAGTCGCGCCGGGCCAGCACGGCGGCCGGGTCCAGCGCGCCGCCGCCGACGGCCTCGCGCGCACCGGCCACCGCGCGGGCGCCGGCCAGCGCGGCCACCGGGCGCAGCAGGGCCTTGCTCGGCATGCAGGCCCAGTAGGAGCACTCGCCGCCGACCAGTTCGGCCTCCACGATCACCGTGCGCAGCCCCGCCGCGGCGGTCCGGTCGGCCACGTTCTCGCCGGTCGGGCCGGCGCCCACCACGATGACGTCGTACTCCTCGGGCGCGGTCGTCATGCGTGGTCCTCCGTCGTGTCGATGGTCACCCCGGCGCGCAGGGCCAGGGTCACGGGCGTGCGCTCGCAGACGTCGAGCAGGCGGGCGCGCTGGGCGTCGTCCAGCGCGCCGGTGAACGCGACCAGGCGCGAGACCCGGCCGCGGCTCCCGTCCGTCTCGTACCCGAGCCTGACCCGGACCGCCTCCAACGGCCACTTCTTGCGCTCCGCGTACATCCGCAGCGTGATCGCGGTGCACGAGCCGAGCGCCCCGAGCAGCAGGGCGAACGGCTCCGGCCCGCTGTCCGAGCCGCCTCGGCGCACCGGCTCGTCGGCGGTCAGCGGGTGCGTGCCGGCCCGCACATCGACGTGGAACGGCGCGTCGGCGCTGCTGCCGGTCACCACGGCGGTGGTGACCCGCCGGAACTCCGGCGCGGCCGCGGCCGGCTCGGAGCTCGTCGTGCTGGTCGGGGTCTGGCTCATGGCGGGCGGGCCTCGCTCTCGTTCGGTGTCACGGGCGCCCGGGGGCACGGGGCGCCGTGGCCATCCTGCGCCGCCCGGGCCGCCGCGCGCAGCCGAACACGCGGGCGAGTGCGCTGCGGGGCAAGCACCCGGGCGCGCAGAGGGCGGACCGCGGGGCCGAGCGGTGCGGGGGCCGCCACCCGGTCACCCCGCCGCAGGGCCCGCGGCACCCGCGTGCCGGTCAGCTCGGGCGCGCCGGCTCCGCCGGCCCGGCCAGCTCCGCCAGCACCGCCGCCGTCTCCGCCGGCCGCGAGAACATCGGCCAGTGCCCGGTCGGCAGCTCGCGCAGCTCCCACTCCGGGCCGCCGAGCTGCGCGAAGTACGGATGACCGGAGGCGATCATGGCCCGCACCTGCTCCAGCGGGAACGAGCAGGAGATCAGCGCCTTCGGCAGGGCCGCCCCGCCACCGGTCAGCCGCAGCGGCTCGGTGAAGGTGCCGGCCGGCTGGCCGGTGGCGCGCTCGCGGACGGTGGCGCGGGTGGCGTCGTCCAGTCCGTCCGCGCTGGTGCCGGAGGCGGCGAACTCCTCCCAGGTCGGCATCGGGTGCCGGCCGTCGACCAGGGACGCCAGGACGCGGGCCCGGTGGTCGGCCTCCCAGAGGTCGCCCAGCGCGGCGCCGTCGGGGACGGGACCGCTGTCGAGGTAGACCACGCGCGCGATCCGCTCGGGCATCCGGTCGGCCGCGCCGGTGACCGGGGTGCTGCCGCCGCTGTGCGCGACCAGGACGACCTCCCACAGGTCCTCGCGGGTCAGCAGAGCGGTGATGTCGGCGATGTGGTCCTCCAGGCCGACCCCGGGCCCGCCCTCGCCGGCGCGCTCGGCCAGCCCGGTGGGGGTCACCGCGTGGACGGTGTGCCCGGCCTCGCGCAGCGGGCGGGCGACGTCGTCCCACGCCCAGGCACCGAGCCAGAAGCCGGGAACGAGTACGAAGGTGCTCATGGGGACCACTCCTTGTCCGGGGGAACCGTCATGAACGACCCTAGGGTCGGAAGCGGACAGATCTCGCCCGGATTATTCGGGAGAAGGTCCGGAGCACCGGCCGGCCGGCTGTCGGACGGCTGCCGGACGGCCGTCCGACAGCTTCCGGACGACGAAGGAGAGCCGATGAACCACCCGGTCAGCCGCGTCCTCGCGCTGCTGGAGCTGCTCCAGGCCCGGCCGGGCCTCACCGGCGCGGAGCTGGCCGCCCGCCTGGAGGTGGACGAGCGAACGGTGCGCCGGTACGCGGCCCGGCTGGCCGACCTCGGCATCCCCGTCCAGGCCGACCGGGGCCGGTACGGCGGCTACCGGCTGCGCCCCGGCTTCCGGCTGCCACCGCTGATGCTCACCGCGGACGAGGCGGCCTCGGTGGTCCTCGGACTGCTGGCCGGGCGCCGGTCGGGGCTGTCGGTGGGCGAGCAGGCCGCCGGGTCGGCGCTCGCCAAGATCCAACGGGTGCTCCCGGCGGAGCTGCGCGAGCGGGTCGAGGCGGTGGAGCAGACGCTCGGGCTGACCTCGGCGCCCGCCGCCGGCCCGAGCCCGGCCGCCACCGCGCTGTTCGCGCTCGCCGAGGCGGCACGCCGCCGGCGCCGGGTCCGGCTCGCCTACCGTGACCGCCTGGGGGAGCCGAGCGAGCGCGACTTCGACCCGTACGGGCTGGTCTTCCATTCGGGCCGCTGGTACACCACCGGGCTGGACCACCGCAGCGGCGAGCTGCGGACCTTCCGGCTGGACCGGATCGCGACCGCCGAGCCGAGCGAGACCGGCTTCGAGCCGCCGGAGGGCTTCGACCCGGTCCAGCGGGTGATGGAGTCGCTGGCCTCGGTGCCGTGGACGCACGAGGTGGAGGTCGTCCTCACGACCACCCTCGCCGAGGCCCGGCAGCGCATCCCGCCGGTCGTCGGGACGCTCACCGGGACGGACGACGGCCGCGTCCTGCTGCGGGCCCGGGCCCAGCACCTCGACGGATTCGCGGTGATGCTGGCGGGGGTGGGCTTCCCGTTCACCGTCCGCCGTCCGGACGCGCTGCGCGGGGAGGTCCGGGCGCTCGCCGCCCGGCTCGCCGGGTGGGCCGAGCCGGGGTAGCCGGGGTAGCCGGGGTAGCCGGGGTAGCCGGGTGGGCCGAGCCGGGCTAGCCGCCCGCCGGGACCTCGCCACCGCCGCCCCGGGCACGCGGCGGCCCGACGGCCGCCGCGCCCCTCAGTGCGCGGCGGGCGCGAGTTCGTCGGTGGCCGCGTCCGTCAGGGCTCCGTCGCGCATCAGCCGCTGCGGGCGGCGGACCAGCAGGTAGCCGAGGCCCGCCAGGGTCACCAGACCGACGCCGAGCAGCGCGGCCCACACCTGGTACCAGGGCGCGCCGGGTGGTGCCAGGATGGCGCGCGGCCAGCAGATGTTGACCACCTCCAGGCCGGTCCACAGCACCGCCAGGGCGTTGATCACCGTCCCGGCGCGCCCGTAGGAGACCTGGCCGGCCGGCCGCCAGACGCCGCGCAGCCGGGCGAGCAGCGCGGCCAGGCTGAGCAGGAAGAACGGCAGGAAGGTGGCGGCCGTACCGAAGGTGATCAGACTGCCCATCGCGGTGGACTCCAGCCCGAGCGGCAGCGCGGCCGAGCTGACCACGGTGGCCGCGACCAGCCCGCCGATCGGCGCCCGGTGCCGGTTGACCCGGCGGACCTGCGAGGCGAACGGGAAGACGCCGTCCCGGGCCAGCGAGTAGAGGCCGCGGGCGGCGCCGCCCTGCGAGGCCAGCAGACAGGCGGTGAACGAGATCAGGACGACGACCACGAACGGCTTGGCCGACCAGTCGCCGAAGGCCGTGGTGACGGCGGTGGTGACCGGATCGAGGTCCTCGCCGCGCACCACGGCGGCCGGGTCGGGGTGGGCGAGTTCCACGGCGACGGCGTTGAGGATCACCACGACGCCCACGCTCAGCAGCGCCCACCACATCGCCCGCGGCACCTGCCGGCCCGCGTCCTTGGTCTCCTCGGCGGTGGAGACGCACGCGTCGAAGCCGATGAACGCCCAGCCGCCGACGGCGATCACGGCCAGGAAGGCCGCTCCGGTGGAGACCCCGGCGGTGGCCGGGGCGTCCAGCAGGTCGGTGAGCAGGCCGAAGCCGTGCGCCCGGAAGAGCAGCAGCAGCGCCAGGCCGACCAGGACGGAGGCGACCGTCTCGGCGGCGATGCCCAGCGAGACGAACCGGCGCAGCACGTTGACGCCGTAGGCGTTGACCAGGGTGCAGCAGAGCAGGAACGCCGCCGACACCAACACCAGTTGAGCGGGCGTCGGGGTCAGCCCGAAGAGCGCGAAGAACCAGGGCGAGGCCAGGTAGGCGACGGTGGTGTTGGCGAACATCACCGCGAACTGCCACATCCAGCCGGTCAGCCAGGCGAAGGTCGGCCCGGTGAGGCGGCGGCTCCACTGGTAGGCGCCGCCGGCCAGCGGCCACTGGGAGGCGAGTTCGGAGTAGACCGCCACCACCAGCATCTGGCCGAGCAGGCAGACCGGCAGCGCCCAGACCCAGGCGCCGCCGGCCACGCCGAGGCCCACCTGGCCGACGGCGTAGAGGCCGACCACCGGGGAGACGACGGCGAAGCCCATCGAGATGTTGCCGAGCACGCCGAGGCTGCGGCGCAGTTCCTGGCGGTAGCCGAGGGCGGCGAGCCGTTCGGCGTCCGTCCCGGCGGCGGCCGCCGCGGCGGTGCCGGACGTCGCGTCGCCGCCGGGGGCGGTGCCGGGCGTCTGGCCGCGGCGGGCTCTCGGGAGGTTGTCGGTCATGGGGCGTCCACCTTGCCGTCGCCCGTGGTGAACCCCTCGGACGGGCCCGCCACAGAAAACTAACTTTGTTAGTCAGGGACGGTAACCCGCCTGGCCTGGGCATGGGAAGAGTCGAGACCAGGCTGTAATACCGTGGGGCGACGCAGCGGGCAGGGAGGGGCGAAGAGCGTGGGACGACCGACCAGGGCATTGCTGAGCAGGGAGATCATCGCCAGGGCGGCGCTCGACGTGGTCGACGAACAGGGCTCCGACGGTCTCACCATGCGTGCCGTCGCCGACCGGCTCGGAGTGAAGGCGGCTTCGCTCTACAACCACGTGAGCGGCAAGGACGACCTGATCGACGGGCTCGCCCAACTCGTCAACGCCGAGATCGACCTCGGCCCGCTCGGCGGCACCGACGACGGCGACTGGCGGCCCGGCCTCACCACCTACGTCCGCGGCTACCGCGCCGCCTTCCTGCGCCACCCCCACACCATCGCGCTGCTCGCCCGCCGCCGGGTCGGGGCCGAACAGCAGCTGCTGGGCTACGAGGCCCTGCTCGGCGCGTTGGGCCGGGCCGGTCTGGCGCCCGCCGACGCCGCCGAGGCCGCGGCCGCGATCGACTACCTGGTGCTCGGCTCCGCCCTGGAGACCTTCAGCGCCGGTTTCACCCGCTCCTCGGCGGACTACCGGCCCCGCTACCCGGCGCTGGCCGACGCGCTGGAGGCCTCCGCCGAACGCGGTGGCGGCCCGGGCACCGGGGTGCCCGGGCTCGACGAGCGCGGCTTCGAACTCGCCCTGCGGCTGCTCCTGGACGGCCTCGCGGCCCGTCTCGCGGCGGCCTGACCGGATACTCCACGGTCACGGCGGCACGGTCGGACGCTGTGCGGTCACAGCGGCACAGTCGGACGGTCCCGGGACACGGTGCGGGCCGGACGGCCCGCCGTTCGGACGTGCCGGGAACGCCGGCGGGCCCGGGGGCACCTGCCACCCGGGCCTACCGCCTACCGCCTACCGCCTACCGCCTGCCGTCGCCGGCCCACCGGCACCGTGCGCGGTCCGGCCCGGGAAGTTCGGGCCCTCGCACCGTGCGGGCCGGGCGCGTCGCCGGCCCTTCCCGGTGCCCCGCACCGCCGCCGACCGGTCAGGCCTCGTGGCCGCCGTTCTGCTCCGCCGCCACCTTGCGCTTCACCTCGTCCATGTCCAGCTTGCGCGCCTGCCCGATCAGGTCCTCGAAGACCGCTTCGGGCAGCGCACCCGCCTGCGAGAAGACCAGCACACCCTCACGGATGATCGCCAGCGTCGGGATCGACTGGATGCCGAAGGCGGCGGCCAGCTCCTGCTGCGCCTCGGTGTCGACCTTGGCGAACACCAGGTCCGAGTGACGCTCGGCCGCCTTCTCGTACACCGGGGCGAACTGCCGGCACGGGCCGCACCAGGCCGCCCAGAAGTCGATGAAGACGAAGTCCTTGCCATCCTGGCCAGGGACGATGTCGTCGAAGTTCTCCTTGGTCAGCTCGACCGTGTTGCTCATCTCGCGGTTCCTGCCCTTCCGGGGGTGGCGGTTCAGGCCATCTGCCCGGCACAACCCCGACCACCCGCGCACTATTCCGAAGATTCCCGGCCGCGCGTTGAGCACCCCGCCGCCGGCGCCCGTACAGGTGGGTGTCCGCGTCAGCGCGGTACGAACAGCGCGGCCCGCGTCCGAGCGGCCGTGCGCGTCCAGCGGGGGAGAAGCACCCATGCGCAGCAACAGTCGTACCAACCGGATCGCCGTGCTCGCCGCGTCCGGGATCGCCGCGGCCGCCCTGGTGGCCGGCTGCGGGTCCTCCGGGTCCGGCGGCACGGCGGCCTCCACTCCCGCCGGCTCCGGCGCGGCCTCGACCGCGCCCGCGTCGCCGAGCGGCTCCGGCAGCCCGGCCCCCGCCGCCCTGAAGACGGCCACCGATCCCAAGCTCGGCACCATCGTGACCGACGGTGCCGGGTTCACCCTCTACCGCTTCGACCAGGACACCGCGCAGCCCCCGATGTCCCACTGCGACGGCAACTGCGCCTCGCTCTGGCCCCCCGTCCCGGCGGACGGCTCGGTCACCGTCAAGGGCATCGACAGCAAGCTGGTCGGCACCGTCACCCGGGCCGACGGCAGCAAGCAGATCACCCTGAACGGTTGGCCGGCCTACCGCTACGCGCCTGACGCGAAGCCCGGCGAGACCAAGGGCCAGGGCGTCGGCGGCGTCTGGTTCGCGCTGACCCCGGCCGGTGGCAAGGCGGGCGTCGCGAGTTCCGCGCCGAGTGCGCCCGCCACCCCCGGCGGCGGCTACTGACCCGCCCCGACGACGGTCCGGACCGGACGTGAAACCCTCGACCCGGAGGTGCGGGTGCGCGAAAATGGCGTCGTGACCGACGAGCACCGCGGTGGCGGTGCGGCCGCACGCGGCGGCGGCGCAGCCCCGGACGAAGAGCTGATGCGCGCCCTGTACCACGAGCACGCGGGGCCGCTCTTCGGCTTCGTCCTCCACCTGGTCGCGGGCGACCGCCAGCGCGCCGAGGACGTGGTGCAGGAGACGCTGGTCCGGGCCTGGCGCAACATCGACCGGCTGGACCCGGCCGGCGGCTCGCTGCGGCCGTGGCTGGTGACGGTCGCGCGACGGATCGTCATCGACGGTCACCGCAGCAGCCTGGCCCGGCCGCGGGAGGTGGACCCGGCACCGCTGGAGCTGCTGCCCGCGGCGGACGAACTCGACCGCGCGCTGCGGTTGATGACCATCTCGGAGGCGCTCGGGGACCTCTCGGAGGCCCATCGGCAGGTCGTCGTGGAAACCTACTTCAAGGGCCGCACGGTGAACGAGGCGGCCGCCGAACTCGGCATCCCGGCCGGTACCGTACGGTCGCGGGTCTTCTACGCACTGCGCTCGCTCAAGCTCGCGCTGGAGGAACGGGGAGTGACATCGTGACATCGTCCGAGCCCGGACCGACCGGCCCCGAGCAGGGCCGCGCCCCCGGTGGCGAGCACCTGGACGTCGGTGCCTACGTCCTCGGCCTGCTCGACCCGGCCGAGCACGTCGCGTTCGCGGCGCACCTGGCCGACTGCCCGCAGTGCACCCGCGAAGTGGCCGAACTCGGCTTCATGGAGCCGATGCTGGCCGAGTACGCGGCCTCCGCCGAGGCTGCCGGGATCGATCCGGCCGGGTCGGCGCCCCGGCCGGACGACCGGCTGCTGGACCGCTTGGTCACCGAGGTCTCGGCGGGCCGTCGCCGGGGGAGGGTCCGGCGGCTGGTCCTGGTCGCGGTCGCGGCGGTCCTGGTGGTGGCCGGCCCGGCCGTCACCGCCGTGGTGGTGACGGCGGACTCCACTCCCGGCGTGGTCGCCGTCGCCGCCCAGCAGTTCGCCGCCACCGACCCGACCACCGGCGCCCATGCCGTCGTCGGCGTCGACGGCAAGGGGTGGGGCAGCCAGGTCAGCCTCGAACTCTCCAACGTCCGGGGCCCGTTGAGCTGTGACCTGGTCGCGGTCTCGCACACCGGCGAGCGCCAGACGGTGACCACCTGGAGCGTCCCGGCCACCGGCTACGGGACCACCGGCGCCGGGCCGGCGGCGCTGCGGACCACCGGCGGCACGGGCCTCCGGCCCACCGACATCGACCGCTTCGAGGTCCGCACGCTGGACGGTGCCACCGTCCTGGTCACCGTCCCGGTGCACCCGGCCTGAGCGGGGGCGGTCCCAGGGGCCGGTCGATCGCTCCACGGCTCCGAGGGCCTACGACTCCTCGGCCAGGGCCGGCGTGCGGGCCAGGGCGGCCACCAGCGGCCTGCGGTGGCCGGGGAGTTGCCGTGCGGCCAAGGTGCCGCCCGGCCGCCGGAAGCCGGTGAGGTCGCGTTCCGTTCCGGCGAGCAGGCGGCGCAGCTCGGCGAGCGGCAGTTCGATGGCGCGGCCGCCCCCGGCGGAGGTGCCGGGCGTCAAGCGGACCGTCGTGCCGCCGTCCGCCGTGCCCCCGTCCGCCGTGCTCATCGTGGCGTTCAGTGCGAGGAAGCCGTGGGGCAGGTAGTCGCCGACGGGCCAGAGGGCGAAGGCGTCGCGGCCGGGAGTCTCCAGGACGGGCCGAGTCTCGATCACCGGGGGAGTCTGCCGGATCCGCGGCTGGTCCCGTTCCCCTCTTTACCCGGGCTGTGCCGACCGCGGGTGCCCCGCCGCCGCGGTCGGCACAGCCGTGGCACCCCGTCTCACGATCCGGCCGCGGCGGCGATCCGGGTCAGGGCGCGGGCGCAGCGGCGCGCGAAGAGCCGTTGGCCCAGCGGGAGCAGGGGGCCGGCGAGGTGCGCGAACCAGCTGTCCGGGCGGCTGAACGCGTTGACGGTGAACCAGACCGCCTTGTCCGGTCCCATCTCGACCAGGAAGGTCTCCTCGCCGGCCGCGAGGTGGCCGTGCCGGGTGCCGTACGCGAAGCCGTGGCGATCGGGACCGTCCGCGGTCCAGATCACCCGGCAGGGGGCGCCGACGCGCAGCGGGCCGAGGCCGATGGCGCAGGTGACGGCGGTGCCGGGGGTGGCCCGAGCGGCTTCGGCGGTGATCCGGACGCCGGCGGCGCGGTGCATCCGCCAGTCGAGCACGGCGGCTCCGGTGGCGTCCAGGGCGGCCCGGCCGTGGCCGATCAGGGCGCGGTGGCGGAGGTGGCGGTAGCCGGTGGGCAGGGGACGGCCGGGGACGGTGCTGTCACCGGTCTCCTCGTAGCTGAGGTCGGTGACCGGGGAGTGGTTCATCGCAGGGCTTCCTCGGGGTGTCGGTGGGGGAGCGGGCCAGGGTCCGCGGGCTCGGCGAGGCGGCGCCGGGCGAGCAGGGAGCAGAGCGCGAAACCGAGCGCGTTGCCGACGCCGTGGGTGGCGGCCATCCAGGCGAGGGTGGGGTGGGGGAGCCCGGACGCCTCGCCCAGCGCCCACCAGAGGGCGAGCAGCATGGTGGCGGCGAGGACGGCGGAGGCGAGCCCGAGCAGCGCGGCGGTCCGCCGGTCGGCGGTGCGGAGCCGCAGGTCGCGCCAGGTGAGCAGGCCGATCAGCCACATCCCGGTGGTGAGCACGACGGCTCCGGCGAGTTCGGCCCAGTCGTCGACGAAGTAGCCGGCCAGCACCAGCAGGGTCCCGAGCGGCACGCTGAGCGCGGCCCAGCGGGCGGCGGCGCTCGTCGGCGAGGCGCGGCAGACCAGCCCGGCGACCAGGGCGGCCGTGAAACCGGCGTAGTGGAAGTGCGGCACGGTCAGCGCCAGGATGTCGAGGTCGAAGCCGAGGAGCCGGTGGCCCGAGCGTTCCGCGACCAGGGCGAGGCCGGCCACCGACGGGGTGCCCAGGGCGGTGAGCACGGCGATCTCGTGCGGCGCCGTCGAGCGGGTACGGGCGAGCCGGACCGGTACCCGGGCGGCGAGGGCGAGGGTGCCGAGCGCGTAGAGGGTGGCGCAGCCGGCGGCCGGGCCCCCGCGCGGCAGCCAGAGCGAGAGCGCCCCGGGGACGGCGGCCAGCGGCCAGAGCCGGCGGACGCGGGCCAGCCCGGGTTCGTCGATCAGGGTCAGGCCGAGGGGGATCACGGCGCCCATACCGAGCAGGACGAGCAGGTTGACCAGCTCCGCGGTGCCTGTGCCCATGACGGCCGCACCCTCCTTGAACGCGTTCAAACTCTTGCGTCCGTGACTGTACGCCGATCGATTGAACGTGTTCAAGTCCGCCCGGAGTCGTCTCCTCTGGTGTTCGCGGCGGGGGCGGCGCACCCTGGAGGAGGAATCCCCGGAGGTGATCCGCCATGCAGACACTCGTCGGTTGGCACATCGAGATGGAGTTCCGCGAGGAGGGGTCGCGGACGGCCGCCGCCGCCCTGCTGAGGCTCGGCGACGGGTCGGAGATCCGCGCCCACGGCTACACCAGCCGCCACCCGTCGGATCCGGAGCAGCTGCGCGTCGGCGAGGAGATCGCCGCCGCCCGGGCGCTCAACGATCTCGCCTCGCAGCTTCTCACCAAGGCGCACGGCGAGATCCAGGAGGTCAGCCCGGTCCCGACCCACCCGCTGTCGTGACGGCGCCGGACGCCGGCGGTGGCCCCGCCGCCGAGGAACCCCGGAGGACGCGGATCCCGCTGATCTGCCCGCGCTGCGGGCACGAGCAGCAGGTCGTCCCCGGCGGTCCCGGCCGGGCGGTGCGGGTGGTGCACGTCGGGACCGGCCGGGAGGCCTGCGAGCCGGGCGACCTCGCCACGGCCCCGGGCGACGTGACCTGAGCGCGCACGGGCGGGGGTGGGTGCGGCGCGCGGAAACCGGACCCGCGCGGCGCTGAACGCCGCTCGCCCCCGACCCGCCGTGAGACGGTCGACGAGCCGGGGCCGACGGGAGTCATCTCGCGGGGGCGACCTCGTGGGCGCGCTCCCGGCCGGCGCCGCGCCGTGCGCCGGGCGGGAGCGGTACCCTCGCGACCCCCGACGAAGCGACGCGGTCCCGTCCTAGTTCGGGCAGTACGTCGTCGGCAGTTGCCACTCCGGCCCGATCAGCCGCCGCTCCCACCGGTCGAGCGTGATCCGGATGCCGACCGTCCCGGACAGGCCGAGCCGGATCCGGCTGCGGGCCAGGGCGATCAGCGCCGTCATGCCGTACTTGTTGATCAGCGAGGTGCGGTAGCGCGCCGTGGCGTCCTCGTCGCAGACCGCCGCGCGGGCGGGGAGCTGGCGGCCGGTCGGGCGCCCGTGGGCGTCGCACGGGCCGACCAGCACCGTGGGGTGGCGGCGGATGCGCTCGGCCTCGCCGGAGTGGGTCGGGGTCCAGATGCCGAGGGCCGTGCCGTCGGCCACCACCCAGATCGTCGAGCGCCGTTGGCTGCCGTCCTCGTCGAAGGTGGTGAGCAGGAGGTGCCGGGCGTCGGCGAGCCGGTCGGTACGGTCGTGCACGATGTCCTCCCTGTTCAGGGCCGGGCGGGGCGCGGGCCGCCGTCGCGGGGCCGGTGGCCGTCGGCCGCCGGTGCTCCCGTGGGGCTCCCCGGCGGTGGGCCGGGGGATCCGGGCACCCTCGCTCGTGCGGTGCGCGGGGTGGTCCGGCACGGACGCGGGCGAGCGCGCCGGCCGGGCGGGCGACACCATTCTCGTCCACGGGGGCCGGGAGTTCGAGGGGGCGGGGCCGCCGGTAGCGACGAGGCCGCCGCCGCTGCCGTCGGCGCGAGGCCCCCTCTCCGGTGGGGGATCCACGCGTGCTCCGCCCCGGAGACGGCGAACGGCCCGCCCGGTGTCGAAACACCGGACGGGCCGCCACGCACCCTCTGTGTGTACCCCGCGGGGTCAGTGCACCAGCACCGGCACCTCGTTGCTCTCCGTCGCGCCCGAGCCCGTCGCCGCCTGGTCGGGGCGGCCGGCGTTGATCAGCGCGAAGGCGATCGCGGCGGCCGCGACCAGGATGCCGAAGGACCACCAGATCGCGGTCGAGAAGCCGTGCACCATGCCCTGGAACTGCACCGCCTGAGCGGCGGCCGGGCTGGTCGCGGCGGCCGCGTGGGAGGCCAGCCAGGTCGCCGTGGCGCTGGCCGCGATGGTGTTCAGGAGCGCGGTGCCGATGGCGCCGCCGACCTGCTGCGAGGTGTTGACCATCGCGGACGCCACACCCGCGTCACGCGGCTCGACACCGTGCGTGGCCAGGCTCATCGCGGGCATGAACGCGGTGCCCATGCCGAGGCCCATCAGGATCAGGCCGGGCAGGATCAGCGCCGGGTACGAGGTGTCCAGGTCGATCTGGGTGAGGATCAGCATGCCGACCGAGGCGACCAGGAAGCCGGGTGCCATCAGGTAGCGCGCCGGCACGCGGGTCATCAGCCGGGCGCCGATCTGGGTCGAGCCGGTGATCATGCCCGCCACCATCGGGAGGAAGGCGACGCCGGTCAGCACCGGGCTGTAGCCGAGCACGATCTGCAGGTAGTAGGTCAGGAACAGGAACAGACCGAACATGCCGATCACGGCCAGGCCGAGCGACAGGTAGACCCCGCCGCGGTTGCGGTCCAGGACGACCCGCAGCGGCAGCAGCGGCGCCTTGACCTTCAGCTCGACCAGGGCGAACGCGGCCAGCAGCACGGCGGCGGCGACGAACAGGCCCAGCGTGATGCCGGAGGTCCAGCCGTCCGACTCGGCGCGGGTGAAGGCGTAGACCAGGGCGACCAGGCCGGTGGTGACCAGCAGCACGCCGGGGATGTCCAGACGGTTGCGGTTGCGGCCCTGGGCGGGCTCCCGGATCACCATGACGGCGCCGACGGCGGCGACCACGGCGAACGGGATGTTGACGAAGAAGGTCCAGCGCCAGTTCATGTACTCGGTGAGCAGGCCGCCGAGGATCAGGCCGATCGCGCCGCCACCGCCGGCGATGGCGCCGTAGATGCCGAACGCCTTGGCGCGCTCCTTGGCCTCGGTGAACATCACGGCCAGCAGCGAGAGCGCGGCCGGTGCGAGCAGCGCGCCGAACACGCCCTGCAGGGCGCGGGCGCCGAGCAGCATGGCGGTGTTGGCGGCGGCGCCGCCCAGCGCGGAGGCGAGGGCGAAGCCGGTGAGGCCGACCACGAAGGTCCGCTTGCGGCCCCACAGGTCGGCGATCCGGCCGCCGAACAGCAGCAGGCCACCGAAGGCCAGCGCGTAGGCGGTGATCACCCACTGGCGGTTGCCGTCGGTGATGCCGAGGTCCTTCTGGGCGGACGGCAGGGCGATGTTCACGATGGTGGCGTCGAGGACGACCATCAGCTGGGCGAGGCCGATGAATATCAGGGCCTTCCAGCGCCGCGGATCGGGCTGGGTGTCCGGCAGGGCATCGGTTTTTGGCATGACGGTACTCACTTCGGGGTGCTGTGCGTGCGGATCAGGAGTCGGTCGGTGGTGCGGGGCGGGCATGGCCGGCCGCGACCGCCGGTGCGGCCGTGGACCGGCGGGGCCGCCGGTCAGCGCTGGGGCTGTGAAGGTCAGTGGTCGGGGTGGAAGTCCTCGAAGGTCGCGGCCCGGCCGGGCAGGATCGATCGGGCGGGCGCCCGCAGGCCGTCCAGGAACAGCTGCAGGTGGCGGTGGACGAACTCGTCGAGGAGTCCGCAGGAGGTGCCCGGCAGGGGCCGGGCGAGCTGGCTCATCGCGATGAACAGGTCACCGGGATCGACGTCCGCCCGCAGCTCGCCGGCCTCCTTGGCGCGCGTCATGAGGTCGCCGACGGCGGCCTGCAGTCGCTCACGGGCGTCCACGAGCTCGGGGTCGAAGGGGTCGACCCGGTTGGTGAGGATCGGGCAGAGCGCGCCGATCTTCTCCTCCACCGTGCCGTGGGTGAAGCGCTGGAGGGCGTCGAACGGGCCGGAACCCTCCGCCGTCGCCGATTCGGCGATGGCCAGGATACGGCCCTTGATGAGCAGCGCCACCTCGCGGATCAGCGCCGAGCGGTCCGGGAAGTTCCGGTACAGCGTGGCGTTGCCGACGCCGGCCCGCTTGGCGATCTCGTCCAGCGGCGCGTCCGCGCCGTGCTCGACGAGGACGTCCCGCGCCGCCAACAGGATCCGCTCACGGTTGCGTGTCGCGTCCGCACGCAGCTTCGGCGTCCGGACGGGCTCCGTGCTGCGGGCCGGTGCGGCGGTGCTGCTGCTCACTGCTCTGCTCCTCCCGGGGGAGCGGGGAAAGTTTCCCCGCTTAGGCCTACGAAGGAGCAAACGGGGATTCCGTCCCCGGAAATTCCCCTCCCGAGGTGACCTGTGTCACATCGCGTGCGCGGGTCTTCCGGTGGGGGTGGGGGCGCGTCGAGGTGGAGGTGCGTCGAGGTGCGAGGTGCGAGGTGCGCGGTGCGCGTCCGCTCGGCCCGGGCCCGCCGCTCGCGCGGGCGGTCGGGCGGACGGTCGGGTGATCGCCCGGCGGGTGGGGCGTCCAGTGGGTGGGGCGGCCGGCCGGTGGAACGCCCGGCCGGTCAGACCGCCGCCGGATGGCGCAGCGGGATCTCGAAGTGGACGGTGGCGACGCCGGGCCCGTGCTCGCCGCTCGGCCGGGCGTCGTACACCTCCTCGGCGAGGCTGCGCCAGAACGACTCGGCGCCGGGGATCGCCGTGTTGGTGTGCAGGTAGAGCCGCCGGTAGCCGCCCTCGCTCGCGGCGAACTCGCAGGCCCGGCGTACCAGCTCGCGGGCGAGGCCGTGTCGGCGGTGCTCGGCCCGGACATAGACCCGGACGAGCTGGGCGGTGGTCCCGCAGGGGTAGCGCTCGACCAGCTCGCGCGGGTGCGGGGGGTGGGCGGGCCCGCTGGAGTGCAGTGCGGTGGTGGCGACCACCTCGCCGCGACGGGTGGCGACCAGCAGGGCGTGCCGGGGGTGGTCGAGGTAGTGCCCCTGGAGGTCGACCACGTCGGCATGCCAGGCGGGGACGTAGCCGTAGCCGAACTCGCGGTAGAACGTGTCCAGGATCAGCCGGCGCGCACCGGGCACGTCCTCGGGTCGGGCATGCCTGATCTCATAGGCGGCCTGACGATCCATCAGATAACTCCACTGGTCGGATCGGGGGTGGGTTCCCGCCACCCTACATGAAAACGAGTTTCATCTGACGCCCCGCCGGAGAGTCGGCGCCAGCGTGTTGAAAATGAAAACGAATGCCGTTACCTTCTCCCTCGGCACGTCGGACCGGCTTGCCGCACCCGTCGTCGAGAGGGAGATCCATGGCGCATCTGCTGGTGATCGAAAGCTGGGTCGGCTCCATGAGCAGGCTGCTGCCCAGGGCGCTGGGGGAGGGCGGCCACCGCTTCACCTTCCTCACCCGCGACCTGCACCACTACCTGCGGGCGGCGCCCGCCGAGGGCCCGCACCCGCTGCTCGCCGCGGCGAACGTGCTCACCACCGACACCAACGATCCCGCCGCCCTGCTCCCGTACGTGGAGCGACTGCACGGCGTGCTCGGCTTCGACGGGGTGGTCTCCTCCTGCGACTACTACCTGCCGCTGGTCGCCCGGGTGGCCGAGCGGCTCGGCCTGCCCGGGCCCGCCCCGGACGCCGTCACGGCCGCCTGTCGCAAGGACCTCACCCGCCGCGCGCTGGCCGGGGCCGGCGTCCCCGGGCCCGCGTACGCGCTCTGCGCCGACCGTGCGCAGGCGTCGGCCGCCGCCCGGGCGCTCGGCTACCCGCTGGTGGTCAAACCGGTGGACCTCTGCGCCGGGATGTTCGTCCGCGCGGTCCACGACGAGGGTGAACTCGATGCCGCGCTGCGGGCGCTGGAGGCCTTTCCGGTGAACGCCCGCGGCCAGCGCCGGGCCCCCGTCATCCTGCTGGAGGAGCTGCTGACCGGCCCCGAGGTCAGCGTGGAGACGGTGTCGGCCGACGGCGCGGTCCACGTCGTCGGGATCACCGACAAGAGCGTCGGCGGCGCGCCCGCCTTCATCGAGACCGGTCACATGTTCCCCGCCGCGCTGGACCCGGCTGCCGCGGCGGCCGCCGCCGACACCGCCGTCGCCGCGCTGACCGCGCTCGGCCTGGACCAGGTCGTCGCGCACACCGAGATCAAGCTGACGCCGGCCGGGCCCCGGGTGGTGGAGGTCAATCCGCGCCCGGCCGGCAACCGGATCACCGAGCTGGTCCGCCGGGTCACCGGCGTGGACCTCGCCGCCGCCTGCGTGGACGTCGCCCTGGGGCGCCGGCCGGACCTGGCCGTCCACCCCACCGGCGTCAGCAGCGCCGCGATCGCCTTCCTGGTCCCGGGGGAGGGGCAGGACGGCGTACTGGAGGGCTTCGACGGCGAGCCGGCCGTCCGGCGCGAGCCCGCCGTGGTCGAGCTGAACCTCGCCGGTCCCGGCCGCGACGTCCGGCCCGCCACCAGCAACAACGAGTACCTCGGCCATGTGATGACCGCCGACACCGTCGGTGCCGGTGCCCGCCGGGAGGCCGAGCGGCTGCTCGCCGCGCTGGCCCCGCGCTACGCCGTCGACGGCGCGCCGACCGGCACGGACACGCCCGCCGGGACCGCCGGCACGGACACGCCCGCCGGGACCGCCGGCACGGATGCGCCGGCCGTGCCCGCCGGCACGGACACGCCCGCCGGGACCGCGGCGGTGCCCGCGTGACCGCTGTCCTCCCCGCCGCCGTCCTCCCCGCCGCCGTTCTCCCCACTGCCGCGCTCCCCGGTGCCGTGCTGGACCGGATCGCCGGGCACGCCCGCGCCGGTGCGTACGGGCCCGACCCGGCCGGGCAGCGGATCGCCCTCGCCTTCACCACCGCCCAGGCCGTGCGGCACCCCGGGCGCGCCCGCGGCTACCGCAACGAGGTGTTGAGTCTGCGCCTCGGCGCGGCCGTCGGCTCCTGCGCCGTCGAACCCGGCGAGCTGCCCGCCGACGCGCTCACCGACTGCGTCGGCGCCCGCGTCGCCGAGCTGCTCGACCACCCGCTCACGCCGGTCCGGGTCGCCGCGCTCGACGCCTACCTGATGCACTGCCGCCCGCACGCCCCGGCCCACGGCGCGCGCCCGGTGACCGTCCCGGCCGGTGGCTCGCTGGAGAAGTCCCGGGCCCGGGCGCGGGCCGTCGCCGGGCTGCTCCCGGCCGGGACGGTCCGCCGGGTGCTCGTCGTCGGCGTGGTCAACTCCCTGCTGGAGCGACTTCGTTCGCTCGGCATGGAGTACCTGGCGTGTGACCTCAAGGGCGGCAGCACCGAGTGGGGCGAGCCGGTCCACGCCGACGCCCTCGCCCGGCTCGACGACTGCGACGCGATCCTCGCCTCCGGCATGACCCTCGGCAACGGCACGCTCGACCCGCTGCTCGCCCACGCCCGCGCCACCGGAAAGCCGCTGGTGCTCTTCGCCCAGACCGGCAGCGCCGTCCTGCCCCGGTTGATCGGCGACGGCGTGACCGCCGTCAGCGCCGAGCCCTACCCCTTCTTCTGGCTCGACGGCGGCCCCAGCCGGCTCCATCTGTACGGCGGCCGGCCGGGCGGTGGCGCCCGGTGACCGCGCTGCTCGCCCCGGCGGCCGTCGGCAACCCCGATCTGCTGCCCCTGCTCGGCCGTACCCCGCTCGCCCGGATCGGCACCCCGCTGCCGCACCCGCACCCCGGCTTCTGGGCCAAACTGGAGGGGCTCGGCGCCGGCGGGATGAAGGCCCGGTCCGCCGTGGCGATGCTCCGCGGTGCCCAGGAGCGGGGTGAACTCCGGCCCGGTGCCACGGTGGTGGAGTCCACCTCGGGCACCTTCGGCATCGGCCTCGCCTTCGCCGGGCAGGCGCTCGGCCACCCCGTCGTCCTGGTCGGTGACGCCGAACTCGAACCGTCCATGCGCCAGTTGCTCCGCTCCTACGGCGCCCGGCTGGAGCTCGTCGAGCGGCCGGCCCGGCACGGCGGCTGGCAGTCCGCCCGACTGGCCCGGCTGCGCACCCTGCTCGGCCAACTCCCCGGCGCCTACTGGCCGGACCAGTACAACAACCCCGACAACGCGGCCGGCTACCGGGCGATGGCCCAGGAGATCACCGCCGAACTCGACCATCTGGACGTGCTGGTCTGCAGTGTCGGCACCGGCGGGCACAGCGCCGGGCTCGCCGAGCCGCTCCGCCGCCGCTGGCCGGGCCTGCGGATCATCGGCGTGGACTCGGTCGGCTCGACCATCTTCGGCCAGCCCGCCCGGCCCCGGCTGATGCGCGGGCTCGGCAGCTCGATCCACCCGCGCAACGTCGCCCACCAGGCCTTCGACGAGGTTCACTGGGTCGGCCCGGCCGAGGCGGTCGACGCCTGCCGGCGGCTGGCCCGCGGCGCCTTCGTCAGCGGCGGCTGGAGCACCGGCGCCGTCGCCCTGGTCGCCGCCTGGGCCGCCCGGGTGCACCCGGGGGCCTGCGTCGCCACCGTCTTCCCCGACGGCCCGCACCGCTACCTGGGGACGGTGTACGACGACGCGTTCTGTCACCGGCACGGGCTGGACCCGGAACGGGCCGCGCCGCGCCCGATCGAGATCCCGCACCCGGCCGCCGTCGAGGTGGCCGGCTGGGCGCGGTGCCGCACCGGGCGGTCCGGCCCGGCCGACCACGGTCCGAGCCATCACCCCGACCCACTCCCCGACCCATTCCCCGACCCATTCCCCGAGCAACGCCCCGACCAGCTCTCCGAGGAGCGACGATGAGGCTCGACGTCCGTACCGTACGGCTCCGGCTCGCCGAGCCGTTGCGGATCTCCCGTTCGGTCACCGTCGAGCGCGACGCCGTCCGGATCGCCGTGCGCCACGACGGCCTCACCGGCCACGGCGAGGCCGTCGCCAGCGACTACCTGCGGCTGCCCGCCGAGCTCATCCGGAGCCAACTCGGCTCGCTGCGGCCCGAGCTGGAGCGCTTCCCCGATCCGGACCAGGCACTCGCCGAACTCCGCTGCGGCGCGGCCCCGTTCAAGGAGCTGTCGGCCGGGGTGCTGGCCGCGGTCGAGGCCGCCCTGCTCGACCTGGTGGGGCAGCGGGCCGGCGAACCCGTCCACCGGCTGCTCGGCCGACCGGCGCCGGTCGCCGCCGCCACCGCCCGCACCATCGGCATCGAACCGGCGGCCCGGGCCGCCACTCGGGCCGCCCGGCTCGCGGCCGCCGGGTTCACCGTGCTCAAGGTCAAGGCCGGCTCCGCCGATCCGGCCGACGACCTCGCCCGCGTCCACGCCGTGCGTGAGGCCGCCCCCGGGGCCCGGCTGCTGCTCGACCCCAACGGCGCCTGGACCGCGGAGCAGTCCCACCGGCTCCTCCCGGCCTTCGCCGCCGCCGGTGTCGAGGCGGTCGAGCAGCCGATCGCCCCCGGCCGCCCGGACGTGCTGGCCGCCGTCGCCGAACGGTCGCCGATCCCGGTGATCGCCGACGAGGACGCCGTCGGGTACGAGGACGCCTGCCGGCTCGCCGGGCGTGTCCACGGGGTCAACCTGAAGCTCGCCAAGTGCGGCGGGGTCCACCAGGTGCTGCGCATCCAGGCCGCGCTCCGGGGCAGCGGCACCGAACTGATGCTCGGCTGTCTCGTCGCCAGCTCGCTCGGCCTCGCCCCGGCCGTCCACCTGGCCGACCGGGCCCGCTGGATCGACCTGGACGGGCACCTGCTGCTCGCCCACGACCCCTGGCGGGGCATCGGCGGCACCGACGGCGTGGTCCGCACCCCGGACCGGGCCGGGCTCGGCGTCCGCCCGGTCCCCGAGCCGGTCCCCGAGCCGGTCCGCGAGTCGGTCCGCGAGTCGGTCCGCGAGTCGGTCCGCGAGTCGGTGGCCGAGCCGGTGGCCGAGGAGCCCGCCGCCGCGGATCCGCGGGCCGGCCGGTGACGATACTGCGCGCCGTGCGGAGCTTCCCGAAGCCCGTACGGCTGCTGCTGGTCAACCAGTTCGGCGTGAACACCGGCTTCTACCTGCTCATCCCGTACCTCGCCGGCCACCTCGGGCAGGACCTCGGGCTCTCCGCCCTCGCCGTCGGCACCGTCCTCGGCCTGCGCAACCTCAGCCAGCAGGGCCTGTTCATCCTCGGCGGCTCGGCCGCCGACCGGCTCGGTGCCCGCCGGGTGATCATCGCCGGCTGCGCGCTGCGCTCCGTCGGCTTCGCGCTGTTCGCCCTCGGCGACTCGCTCGCCGTGCTGCTGGCCGCGTCGGTGCTCAGCGGGCTGGCCGGCGCCCTGTTCAACCCCGCCGTGCGCACCTACGTGGCGCACGAGGCCGCCGCCCGCAAGGCCGAGGCGTTCGCGCTGTTCAACGTGTTCGCCACCACCGGGGCGCTGGCCGGTCCACTGCTCGGCACCGTCCTGCTGCTGGTCGACTTCCGGGCCGCCGCGCTGACCGCCGCCGCCGTCTTCGCCCTGCTCACCGTCGCGCAGGCGTGCGCGCTCCCGGAGCGGGCCGTCCCGGCGCCGCCGCGCGGCGTGCTCGCCGACTGGCGCGAAGTGGCCCGCGACCGGAGGTTCCTGGGCTTCGCGTTCGCCATGGTCGGGCTGTTCGGCATGGAGAGCCAGCTCTACCTGCTGCTGCCGGACGCCGCCCGCCGGGCCACCGGTTGGCCGGGCGCGGTCGCCCTGGTCTTCCTCACCAGCACCCTCGCCAACCTCGCCCTCCAACTCCGGGTCACCACCCTGCTCCAGCGGCACGGCCCGCCCGCCCGCTGGATCGCGACCGGCCTCGCCGTCGCCGCGACCGGCTTCCTGCTCCCGCTCACCGCCCCGGGGCTGCCCGGTGTCCTCGGCGGCGTGCTACTGCTCCAGCTCGGTCTGATGACCGCGCAGCCCTTCGTCCTGACGCTCATCCCCGCGTTCGGCCGCGACAGCCTGACCGGCACCTACTACGGCCTGTACTACGTGGTCTCCGGCCTCGCCGCCGCCCTCGGCAACACGGCCGTCGGCCACGCCATGGACGCCGCCGCCACCGCACCCTGGCTGCTCTGCGCGGCCCTCGGTCTCGGCTCCGCCGCCGCGCTCGCCCGGCTGCACCGCACCGGGCGGCTCCCCGCCCCTGCCCGCCCACTCCCCAGCGAGGCCCGATGACCGGCGACAACCTGCTCACCGACACCCCGGAACTCTACGAACTCCGCTTCCCCGACCCGGGCTTCATCGCCGCCCGATGGGCCGATTCGGTGCTCCGGGACCACCGCGCCGGGCCCGAGGTGCTCGACCTCGGTTGCGGCACCGGCCGGGACGCCGGCTGGCTGCACCGCGCCGCCGGGCGGACGGTCACCGGCCTCGACAGCTCGGAGGCGATGATCCGGCACGCCCGGACCCACCACCCCGGACCCGACTACCACGTCGGCGACATGCGGACCTTCCGCCTCCCCGGCCGGTTCGACGCCGTGCTCTGCCTGGACAGCGCCCTCCTGTACTGCCACACCAACGAGGACCTCGACGCGTTCTTCGGCCGGCTGCGCCGCCATCTGCGCCCGGGCGGCCTGCTGGTCGCCGAGATGCGCAACGGTGCCTTCTTCCTCGGCCGCACCGACCTCCTCGACGCCCCGCGCACCGACCGCGTCACCCACGAGGGCGTCACCCGCACCTCGCGCACCGTGCTCCGGATCGACCACGCCGCCCAACTCCTGTGCCGCACCCGGACCTGGACCGCCGACGACGGCTCCCCGCCCGTCGAGCAGCACTCCGCCTGGCGGCTGCTCTTCCCGCAGGAGCTCCGCCGACTGCTCGCGGCCCACGGCTTCACCGTGCTCGACCTCTACGACCGGCCCGGCCCCCGCACCGAGCCGGCCTGGACCGAGGGGGCCCGGCCCGCCGACACCGCCGCCGACGACCGGCTCCATGTGATCGCCCGGCTCCAGGGCTCCTCCTCCACCCCGTCCGGCCGCCGGACGAGAAAGCGAACGTGACCGGATGACCCGTACGACCCGGATGAACCGGACGGACCGGACGGACCGTCCCTTCGCCCGCCGCACCCTGCTCGCCGCCGCGGGCGCCCTCGGCCTGGCGGCCTGCGCCCCGGGCCGCCCCACCCGGTCGGCGGACACCGCCTCCACCGCCGCCGTCGAAGTGCCGCGCGTCGGCGGGCGGCTGCGCGCCGTGTTCGCGGGCGGGGGAGCCGGTACGACCCTCGACCCGCATCTGGCCAACCTCTTCGCCGACGCGGCCCGGGCCAAGGCCCTCTACGACAAGCTCGCCGACTTCGGCTCCGACCTCGCCGCGGTGCCCCGGCTGGCGCGCGGCTGGGAGCCCAACGCCGCCCTGGACACCTGGACGGTCCGGCTGCGCCCGGCCGCGTTCCACGACGGCCGGCCCGTCACCGCCGCCGACGTGCTCCACAGCTACCGCCGCATAGCCGACCCCCAGCGGGCGTTCCGGGCCCGCGCCTCCCTCGAACCGATCGACCTCGCCGCCAGCCGGGCCGTCGACGCCGGTACCGTCGAGTTCCGGCTCAAGCGCCCGTACGCCGAATTCCCCAACGTACTCGCCGCGTTCGGCGCCTACATCGTGCCGGAGGGCACCGAGTCCTTCGACCGGCCGATCGGCTCCGGTCCGTTCGCCTTCGTCGCCTTCGAGCCCGGCAGGTCGTTGCTGGTCCGGCGATTCGACGGCTACTGGGACGGCGCCCCGCACCTGGACGAGCTGGAGATCCTCGACGCCGCCGAGGAATCGGCCCGGGCCAACGCGCTGCTCGCCGGACAGGTCGAGTACGCCCACGAGTTGACGCCCGCCACCGCCCGCGCGCACCAGGGCAGCGGGCGGATCGGAATCGTCCGGCTGCGCGGAAGCGCGATGCAGGGCTTCGTGATGAAGACCGACCGGCCGCCCTTCGACGACCCGCGCGTGCGGCAGGCCTTCTTCCTGATCGCCGACCGGCAGGAGCTGGTCGACGGCGCCCTCTCCGGGGCAGGTGAGATCGGCAACGACCTCTTCGGCAAGGGCGCCCAGTACTACCCGGACGGGCTGCCGCAGCGGCGGCAGGACCTCGGCCGGGCCCGGGCCCTGCTGCGCGAGGCCGGGGCCGAGGGGCTCAAGGTCACCCTGGACACCTCCCCGGTCGCCGCCGGTTTCGTCGAGGCGGCCGGCATCTTCAAGGAGCAGGCGGCGCGGGCGGGCGTCACCGTCGAGGTGAGGGTCGGCAGCAAGGACACCTACTGGAAGGACATCCTGGACGGCGGGGTGCTCGCCTCCTACCGCTCGGGCGCGCTGCCCTTCGAGTCGCACGTCTCCCAGCGGCTGCTCTCCGACTCCACCACCAACGCGAGCCACTGGCGCCACCCGGACTTCGACGACCTGTACACGCGGGCCCAGTCCACCGCCGGGCAGGCCGACCGCGCGGCGCTCTACGAGCGGATGCAGCGCCGGCTGTACGACGAGGGCGGCTTCCTGATCTGGGGCTTCGCGGACTGGATCGTCGGCACCGCGAGCCGCCTGCGCGGGGTCGGCGCGCAGGCCCCCGCCAACACCCTGGACTGGGCCCGGTTCGACAAGGTCTGGCTGGCATGACCGCACCGCTGCGCGCCTGGGCCGGGCGCCGGGTGCTGCTCGGCGCGGCCCAGGTGGCGGCCGTCCCGGTGCTGGTCTTCGCCCTCACCGAGGCCCTGCCCGGGGACGCCGCCGTCGCCCTGGCCGGGGACGCCCCCGACCCGGCGCGGATCGCCGCGATCCGTGCGGCACTCCGCCTGGACCGCCCGGCGGTCGAGCGATTCGCCGACTGGACGGGCGGGTTGGCGCACGGCGAGCTCGGCCGCTCGCTGGCCGGCGGCCGCCCGGTGGCCGACCTCCTGGCCGCCGGGCTCGGGCCGACCCTGCTGCTGGCGGCGCTCACCCTGGTGCTGCTGGTCCCGGCCGCGGTCGGCCTGGGCATGCTGGCGGCCCGCCGCGAGGGCGGCCCGCTGGACCGCGCGATCAGCACGCTGACCCTCGCGGTCCACGCGGTGCCGGAGTTCGCCCTCGGGGTGCTGCTGATCGCGGTGTTCGCACTGCGGCTGGGCTGGCTGCCGCCGACCGCGGTCGGCGGACTCCGGCAGCAGCCGGCCGTCCTGGTGCTGCCGGTGGTGGTGCTGCTGGCCCGCCCGGTCTGTTCGATCGCCCGGCTGGTCCGGGCCGGTCTGATCGAGGCGATGGCCGCGCCGTACGCCGTCCACGCGCTGCGCTGCGGCGTCGCACCGGCCCGGGTCCGCTGGACGCACGCGCTGCCCAACGCGCTCGCCCCGGCCGCGCAGCAGCTCGCCCGGACCGCGGACTGGCTGCTGGGCGGGGTGATCGTGGTCGAGGCGCTGTTCGTGATCCCGGGCCTCGGCACCGTGCTGCTGGACGCCGTCGCCGCCCGGGACGTCCCGGTGGTGCAGGCGCTGGCGGTGCTGTTCGGCGTGCTGACCGTACTGCTCAACCTGGCCGCCGATCTCGCCGCCCGGCGGCTGGCACCCCGGTCGGAGGTGGTGGCGTGAGGACCGGGGAGGCCGGGCGCTCCGGCGGCCCGGGCCGCTACCTGTGGGGCGCCGCGCTGATCGCCGGGCCGCTGCTGCTCGCGCTGTGCGGTCCGCTGCTCGCGGGGGAGGCCGGGCCCCGCGCGGTCTCCTTCACCCCGGGCGGCGGGCACTGGCTGGGGACCGACTTCACCGGGCGCGACGTCTGGCGGCAGATCCTGCTCGGCGGACGGCCGGTGGTGCTGGCGGCGCTCGCCGCGACGGCGCTCGGGTACGCGCTGGCGCTGCCGCTCACGCTGGCGGCCGCGCTCACCGGGCGGGCCTGGCTGGAGGAGTCGCTGCTGCGGCCGCTGGACGTGCTGATCGCGGTGCCCTCGCTGCTGCTCGTCCTGCTGGCCGCCACCGTCCTGTCGCCCGGGCCGGCCGGACTGGCCGTCCTGGTCGCGCTGGCGGCCGTTCCCGACATCGCCCGGGTGGTGCACGCGGCCGCCGTGGAGGCCGCCGCGCGACCGGCGGTGGAGGCCCTGCGGCTGCACGGGGAGTCCTGGGCCCGGATCGCGTTCGGCGAGGTGGCCCGGTCGGTCCGCCGCACCCTCGCCGCCGACGCCGGCACCCGGCTGGTCGGCGCGCTCCACCTGGTCGCCACAGCGGCCTTCCTCGGCCTGGGCGCGCAGCCGGACGCCGCCGACTGGGCCGTGATGGTGGACCGGAACCGCCCCGGGCTCCTCCTCCAGCCCTGGGCGGTGGTCGTCCCCGCGCTGCTGATCGCCGGGCTCGCCACCGGTACCAACCTGCTGCTCGACGCCGCCCTGCACAGCGGCGGCCGGAAGGGGACGCGACGATGACCGCTCCGGTGCTGGTGCGGGTGGACGACCTGCGGGTGGTGGCCGGCGGGAGGGCCCTGGTGGACGGCGTCGGCCTGCGGGTGCGCCGGGGCCGGGTGACCGCCCTGGTCGGGCCCTCCGGCAGCGGCAAGACCACCACCGCGCTCGCGCTGCTGGGGGAGTACCCGCCCGGGGCGCGGGTCTCCGGTACGGTCACCGCGGCGGCCGGCCCGATCGGCTACCTCCCGCAGCACCCCGCCACCGTGCTCAACCCGGCCCGCCGGGTCGGTGTGCTGCTGCGCGACATCGCGCGCCGGACCGGTGCCGGTCCGGCCGCCCTGGAGCAGGCCCTGCGGGACGCCGAACTGGCCGACGTGGAGGGCGTGACGCGGCGCTTCCCGCACCAGCTGTCGGGCGGCCAGCAGCAACGCGTGGTGCTCGCCCAGGCGTTGCTGCTCGGTGCCCGGGTGATCGTCGCCGACGAGCCCACCACCGGCCAGGACGCGCGCACCAAGGCCCGGCTCACCGCCCTGCTCCGTGCCCTGGCCGCCCGCGGGGCGGGCATCCTGCTGCTCAGCCACGACCTCGGCGTGGTGGCGGAGACGGCGGACGAGGTGGTCGTCCTGGAGGCGGGCCGGGTACGGCGCTGCGGCCCGCCGTCGGAGGTGCTCACCGTGCCCGTTCCGGCGGCGCGGGCGCCCGGGACCGCCCCTGTCGGACCGCGCCCGCACGCCGAGCCCGCCCCGGTCCGGCTCGCCGTCACCGGCCTCACGGCCCACCACCCCGGTGGCGCCACCGTCCTGCACGACGTGCGCCTCACGCTCCGGGCCGGGCAGTGCGTGGCCCTGGTCGGCCGCTCCGGCAGCGGCAAGACCACCCTGGGCCGCTGTCTGGCCGGTCTGCACTCCCGCCACCGGGGCGAACTGCGGCTCGACGGCCTGTCGCTGCCGCGCAGCGTCCGGCGCCGGGACCGCGCCCAACTGGCCGCCGTGCAGTACGTGTTCCAGGACGCCCGGTCGGCTTTCGCGGACGGCCGCCCGGTCGGTGGACAGGTCGCCCGGGCGGCCGTCCGGCTGCGCGGTCTGCGCGGGCCGGCGGCCGCCGAGGAGGCCCGCGCGCTCCTCGCCGAGCTCGGCCTCGGCCCGGCCCAGGCAGCTCGCCCACCCGCCGAACTCTCCGGCGGCGAGCTGCAACGAGCCGCCCTGGCGAGGGCGTTGATCGCCCGCCCGACGGTCCTGGTGTGCGACGAGATCACCTCCGGCCTGGACGCCGGCACCCGGGCGGCGATCCTCGGCCGGCTCGCGCAGCTGCGGACCGGTTCCGGCCTCGCGCTGCTGTTCGTCACCCACGACCCGACCGCCGTCGACGTGCTCGCGGACTCGGTCCTCACCATGGACGGCGGCCGGCTGCTGCCCGGGCCGCCCGGTCCGGCCCCGCGGTGCCGGACCACCGGTCCGGCCGCGCCGGCGGGCCCGTCGTGAGCGCCCCGCCGGCGCGCGTCGCGCGACTCGCTCCGGGAGGTGCGGCACCCGTCACGGTGCGGTACGCACCCGTCCTGCCGCGGCGGGGGCCGCGGGCGCGCCCGGTCCGCGCCCGGCCGGTGACCGCGCGCCCGCCGGGCGCCGCGAGCGCTGCCCTCTGCGCGCCGTGCCGCGCCCGGGTCGGCATGTCGGCCTAGGCTGAAGTCGCCCGGGCGGCCGCTAGGCCGTGGGAGTCGGGAGGGGCCCGGCGGCCGGGCGCCGAGGAGGTGCGCGATGGGCAGCGGTGAGACCGCCAGGGTGCGCTGCGTGGCGGCCGTTCCGTGCTGGGTGAGCCTGATGGCGCTCGATCTCGACGCGGCGAAGGCGTTCTACGGGCCGTTGCTGGGCTGGGAGTTCGAGCCCGGACCGGACCGCTTCGGCCCGTACGTGCACGCGGTGGCCGGTGACGAGGCGGTGGCCGGGCTGGGCGTCGCCGGCAGTGGTTGGCAGATGCCCGTCGCGTGGACCAGCTACTTCGGGACGGAGAGCGCCGACGCCGCCGCGGACGCGGTCCGTGAGCGCGGCGCGACCCTGGCGGTCGGCCCGCTGTCCTTCGACGCCGGGCGGGTGGCGTTCGCCGCCGACCCGGCGGGTGCGGTGTTCGGGATCTGGGAGGGCCCGCCGGGCCGGGCCCGGCGGCTGGACCTGCCGGGCGCGCCGGTCTGGATCGAGCTGCGCACACCGGACCCGTTCGCGGCCGCGCTGTTCTACGGAGAGGTGTTCCGGTGGGACGGCCGCGACCCGGAGCGTTTCGAGGTGCGCTGGGAGCACGACCGGGTGGTGCTGCGGGCCGAGGGGCACAGTGTGGCGGCCCTGGCCAGGGAGCTGGCGGGTGGTCCGACCGGGCTGTCGCCGCACTGGGAGGTGTCGTTCTCGGTGCCGGACACCGACGCGGCGGTGGCCCGGGCCGGGGCACTGGGCGGCACGGCGATCGGGCCGGCCTTCGACTCGCCGTACGGGCGGGTGGCCCGCCTCCAGGACCCGGAGGGCGGACGTTTCGCGGTGATCAGCCCCAAGGGCTGAGCCCGGAGCCGCGGCTGCCACCGGAGCCGGAGCAGCCGGAGGAGCCGGAGCGGGCCCGGCCGGGCCCGCTGCTACGGCCCCTGCTCCGCGAGCGCCTGCCGTTCGGTCCGCAGCCGGTCCCCGAGCGCGGCCCGTTCGGCGGCGGGCAGCGCCTTCCTGGCGACCGGGAAGAGCTGCTCCTCCTCCACCGCGAGATGCCGGCGGACGGTGTCGGCGAGCCCCCGGTACAGGGTGGCGAAGGCCGGCTCCCCGGGGCTCACCCCTTGCAGGTCGGAGAGGTACTGGCCGATCGCGAGATGGGCGTGGATGCTCGTGAACACCAGCGCCCCGCCGTCCGGCACATCGTGCTGGACGGCCGGGAAGAGGTGCTCCTCCTCGGCGGAGCAGTGGCTGAACAGCAGGTCGGTCAGCCGGCCGACCAGCTCGCCGCGCTCGGGCGCACCGTCCGGCGCGGCCTCGATCCGGGCGAGCAGCTCCGTCACCGCCCGGTGGTCGGCGGTGAACTCGCCGAGGATGTCAGGCCTGCGGCTCATGGCGCGCCCGCCTCTCGTCCGGTGATGCCCCCCGACACCTCCAGTATCCGGCGTCGGGCACCCGTGCCGTCGGGGTCCGGCCGGGTCACCCGCGGGTGGCCGGGGACAACTCCGGGTGACCGCGGTCCGGGGTGGTGCCCGGACCGGCCGGGGCCGGCCCCGGCCTACCCCCGGGCCCGGGGTGTTACGGCCGGTCGCGGCGCCCGGCGAGGGCGAGCAGCCGGGTCTGCGGGCCCGCGCCGTCCGGCACCGGCAGCGGCGGGTCGAACAGCCCGCTGCCCGAGAGGTCGCCGTAGCCCGCCATCTCGCCGATCGCGAAGTCGACCAGGCCGGCCGGCAGCCGGGTGCGGTGGCCGATCCCCTCGGCGAGGTCCCAGGTGTGCACGACGGCGTCGGTGGTGAGCTGGTCCAGGTAGTACTGGGCGGAGACGTCGCCGAACGAGAGGTGGACGGTCAGCTCGGTGGCGCCGGGCACCTCGAATGCGGCGCGGGCGGCCTCGGCGGCGGCCGTCCAGGCGTCGGCCGGGGCGCTGCCGAGCACATCGCCGTCGAAGCGGCCGCCGACCTCGGAGACGGTCGAGCCCATCAGCAGCTCGGGCACCCAGAGCTGCTCGCCGGTGAGGTGGTTGACCACGTCCCGGACCGACCAGTCGGTGCACGGCGTGGGCGCGTCCCACTGGTCGGGCGCGACCAGCCGGACGCGCTCGCCGAACGCGGCCAGCGCCTCGGCGTAGGGCGTGCCGGGCCGCGCCGGCCGCCGGTGTTCCCCGCGGTGAGCCATGTCTCCACCCTGCCCCCGCCCGGTGCGGCTCGCGACCGGCCGCCGCGCGCCGTCCGGGCGGCCGCCGCACCGGGCGGTTCGCGTGCCCGTCCGCTCACTCCCCGCACTCGCGGCGGTTGTTCAAATTCGAACTTCCAGGTACGGTCGAACGGCGGCCGGTTCGAATTTGAACGACTGCTCCACCCGTAATCGCCCGTGATCCCCTCTGCTCCGACCGAACCCGATCGATGGAGACGCGCATGCCGAGCACCAGCCCGAGCACGACCGCCCCCACCACCGCCACCGTCCTCCCGGGCCGGGCCGCCCCCGAGCCCGCGGCGACGTCGCCGCACGCCTACGACGCCGGCCTGCTCCTGCTGCGCCTGGCCCTCGGCCTGACCATGGCCGCGCACGGGAGCCAGAAGCTCTTCGGCTGGTTCGGCGGTGGCGGTCTCGACGGCACCGGTCAGTTCTTCACCATGAGCGGCTACCCGGCCGGCGACGCGATGGCCGTGGTCGCCGGTCTCACCGAGACCCTCGGCGGCCTGGCGCTCGCCGTCGGCCTGCTGACCCCGCTGGCCGCCGCCGCCATCCTCGGCACCATGGTCAACGCGCTCGCCGTCACCTGGGGCGGCGGCTTCTTCGCGCCCAAGGGCAGCGAGTACGAACTGCTGCTCATCGCCGGTGCCGCCGCGCTCGCCCTGACCGGGCCCGGCCGCTACGCCGTGGACCGCTTCCTGCCCGTCCTGCGGGCGCACCGGCTGGCGTACGGCGCGGCCGCGGTCGTGGTGGGCCTGGTGACCGCCGGCGTCATCCTGCTGCTGCGCAAGTGAGCCGCCCGGGCCGGCCGCGCGGCGCACGCCCGGTCAGCTCGTAAGGCACGAACGGCCGTTGTGCCGAGGAGTCGAATCCTCGGCGCGACGGCCGTTCGCCGTCGCCGGCCGAGGAAGTCCCGTGTCCGGGGGGTTCACACGTCATGTGATGTATGCCATTGTACATGTCACACTCCCCACCGTGTGCACGACGGAGCCGCTGGGCGGCGCCGTCGCAACGGTCCTCACTCCCGTCACGGTCGCGTCCCCCAGCGCGGCCGAAGAAGGCCCGGAGGCCCCCACGTGAGAACCGCACGACCCCTGTCGCGACTGCCGCAACTGGCACGGTTGCTGACGGTCGCCCTGACGATGCTCCTGGCGTTCGGCCTGTTCGCCCCGCGCGGCCAGGCCGCCCCCGTCCAGGCCACGCCGCAGTCCGGCGGCACCGCGCCCGCCACCCCCGCGGGCCCGGCCCCGCAGCCCGGCATCGGCGCCGCCCCGGACGACGGCGGCAAGAACCGGCCGGTACCGGCCAACGACCGGGCCCCGCTCTCGGCCACCGCGCCCGCGGAGGCCGACTCGGCCGCCGCGTCGGCCAAGTCGGCGAAGTCCGCCGGGCAGCGGTCGGCCGCCGCGACGGCCGCGGCCTGCAACGTCGGTGACTTCACCGGCCGGACCGGCGGCGCGCTGGTCCAGCAGATCAAGTCCGTCGAGGTCGGCTGCGTCAACCAGCTGTTCAACCTCACCGGCGCCGACGCCAACGGGGCGTTCCGCGAGGCCCAGATGGCCACCGTGGCCGACGCCCTGCGTGACACCGCGGCGTCCTACCCGGGCAACAACACCACCTCCGCCCAGCAGTTGGTGCTCTACCTGCGCGCCGGCTACTTCGTGCAGTGGTACCACCCCACCGACGTCGGCGCCTACGGCACCGCCCTGCAGACCTCGATCCGCGGCGCGCTGGACGCCTTCTTCGCCAACTCCCACTCGCGTGACGTCAGTTCCGACAACGCCGGGACGCTGGGCGAGGCCGTCGTGCTGATCGACAGCGCGCAGGAGAACGCCCGCTACCTGTACGTCGTCAAGCGCATGCTGGCCGACTACAACAGCGCCACCCACAACCCGGCCGGCATGGGCAACGCGCTCAACGGCGTCTTCACCGTGCTGTGGCGCGGCCACCAGCTGCCCGCCTTCGTCGCCGCCGTCCAGTCCGACCCGAGCGTGCTGGACTCGCTGTACGGCTTCGCCGCCGCCAACAACGCGCTGCTCGGCGGTGACTACGGCTTCCTGGTCTACAACGCCGCCCGCGAGATGGGCCGCTTCATCCAGTACGCCCCGCTGCAGGCCAAGGACCGCCCGCTGCTCAAGGGCCTGGTCGACCAGTCCTCGGTCGGTGGCCGCACCGCCTACCAGTGGGCCGCCGTCGCCGAGATGGTGACCGCGTACGACAACGCCACCTGCTCGTACTACGGCACCTGTGACGCCGCCAACCGCCTCAAGGCGGCCAACCTGACGGTCAACTACACCTGCAGCCCGAGCATCAAGATCATCGCGCAGGCCCTGGACTCCACCCAGCTGGCCACCGCCTGCTCCAGCCTGACCGGCCAGGACGCGTACTTCCACGCGGTGGCCCGGGACGGCGGCCCGGTCGCCAACGACAGGAACACCACGATCGAGGTCGTGGTCTTCCACGGCCGCTTCGACTACGGGGTGTTCGCCGCGATCATCTACGGCATCAACACCAACAACGGCGGCATGTACCTGGAGGGCAACCCGGCCACGGTCGGCAACCAGCCGCGCTTCCTCGCCTACGAGGCCGAGTGGGTGCGCCCGGACTTCCAGATCTGGAACCTCAACCACGAGTACACGCACTACCTGGACGGCCGGTTCGACATGTTCGGCGACTTCAACGCCGGCATGACCACGCCGACCGTCTGGTGGGTCGAGGGCTTCGCCGAGTACGTCTCCTACTCGTACCGCAAGGTGTCGTACGACGCGGCGATCGCCGAGGCCGGCCGGCACACCTACAGCCTGAGCACGCTGTTCGACACCACCTACGACAACGCCGACCAGACCCGCGTCTACAACTGGGGCTACCTGGCCGTCCGTTACATGCTGGAGAAGCGCCGCTCGGACATGGACGCGGTGCTCGCCAAGTACCGCGCCGGTGACTGGGCCGGGGCCCGCGGCTACCTGACGACCACCATCGGCACCCGCTACGACGCCGACTTCGACGCCTGGCTGACCGCCTGCAACACCGGCGCCTGCGGCACCGCCCCGGGCGGCAACCAGGCGCCCACGGCGGCCTTCACCAGCGCCGTCAGCGGCCTGGCCGTCACCTTCACCGACCGCTCGACCGACGCGGACGGCACCATCGCCGCCCGCGCCTGGGACTTCGGCGACGGCAGCACCTCCACCGCCGCCAACCCGGCCAAGTCGTACGCCGCGGCCGGTACCTACACCGTCAAGCTCACCGTGACCGACGACAAGGGCGCCACCGCGAGCACCAGCCAGACCGTGACCGTCACGGCCACCACTCTGCCCGAGTGCTCCGGCACCGACATCCGCCAGTTGGACCGGAACTGCGTGCGCGGCAACGCGACCGCCACCACCGGCAACTACGTCCACTTCTACCTGTACGTCCCGGCCGGGACGAAGCAGCTGAAGCTCACCAGCAGCGGGGGCACCGGCAACGCCGACCTCTACTTCAACTCCTCCTCCTGGGCGTACACCAACGCCTACACCGCCCGGTCGGCCAACGCCGGCAACGGCGAGACCCTCACCATCGACAACCCGCCGGCCGGCTACGTGTACGCCAGCCTCTACGCCCAGCAGGGCTTCGGCGGGGTGACCATGAAGGCCGAGTTCTGACGGTCCCTCGACCGGAGGCCCCGGCGGAGCGCGTGCGGCGCTCCGCCGGGGCCTCCCGCGTGCGTGCGTGCGGCGGCGCCCGCCCGCTCATCCGGCGATCCGGACCAGCGCCACCGTGATGTTGTCCGGCCCGCCCGCCTCGATCGCCGCCTTCCAGAGCTCGAACACCGCCCGTCCGTCGGCGCGTTCGGTGTCCTCGTAGGAGTGCGTCAGCAGCGTGGACAGCTCCTCCTCCGGCACCGGGTCGGTCAGCCCGTCGCTGCACACCAGATAGCGGTCGCCGACCGCCAGCGGCGCGCTGCGCACGTGCGGTTCGACGAAGGTCAGACCGAGCGAGCCGCCCAGGGACTGGGTGATCAGCGAGGTGGTCCGGCGTCCGGGCGCCGGCGGGGGGCTGTCGTCCACGCTGACCCGGCGCAGCCCGTCCGGCTCCACCCGGTAGACCCGGCTGTCGCCGACGTTGAAGGTGACGGCCTGCCCGGGGAGCAGCAGGACGCCCGCGACCGTGGTGCCCATCGCGGCGAGTCCCGGGTCGTCGGCCGCGGCGGCGTACACCGCCCGGTTGCAGGACTGCAGGGCCGCCCGGACGGACTCCTCGCCGTCCAGGCCGGGCCCGAGGGCGGCCAGCCGGCGGGCCACCAGCGCGCTCGCGACCTCGCCGCCCGGGTGCCCGCCGAGCCCGTCCGAGACCGCGACCACGCACGGCAGGGCGGTCGGGAACAGCAGTGTCTGCGGATTGCCGGTCACGGTCGCGCAGAGTGTCCACGGTCCGACCGTCAGGCTGTCCTCGTTGTGCTCGCGCACCAGGCCCTCGTGGCTCAGCGCACTCACCGCGATGTAGGCCGCCATCGGCTCGCCGCCCTTCCGGGACTCCGGGTCGGCCGTCCTTGCACCTCCCATTGTCGCGCCCGCCGTGCAGCCGTGGACGGCATCCGGGGCGCGCCGGGGAATACCGGCGGAGCGGCCGGTGCTAAGGTGGTTGAAACTTTGACGATCGGACCCGGATCCCGGGATCCACCAGGAGTGTGGTGAGCAGCATGCAGTTCGGAATCTTCACCGTCGGTGACGTCACCCCCGACCCGACCACCGGCCGCACCCCGACCGAGCACGAGCGGATCAAGGCGATGGTGGCCATCGCCCGCAAGGCCGAGGAGGTCGGCCTGGACGTCTTCGCGACCGGCGAGCACCACAACCCGCCGTTCGTCCCGTCCTCGCCGACCACCATGCTCGGCTACATAGCCGCGCGGACCGAGCGCCTCATCCTCTCCACCTCGACCACGCTGATCACCACCAACGACCCGGTGAAGATCGCCGAGGACTTCGCGATGCTCCAGCACCTCGCGGACGGCCGGGTCGACCTGATGATGGGCCGCGGCAACACCGGCCCGGTGTACCCGTGGTTCGGCAAGGACATCCGCCAGGGCATCCCGCTCGCGATCGAGAACTACGCGCTGCTGCACCAGCTCTGGCGCGAGGACGTGGTGGACTGGTCGGGCCGCTTCCGCACCCCGCTGCAGTCCTTCACCGCCACCCCGCGCCCGCTGGACGGCGTCGCGCCGTTCGTCTGGCACGGCTCGATCCGCAGCCCGGAGATCGCCGAGCAGGCCGCCTACTACGGTGACGGCTTCTTCGCGAACAACATCTTCTGGCCCAAGGAGCACTTCCAGAAGCTGGTCGACCTCTACCGCGAGCGCTACGCCCACTACGGGCACGGCACGGCGGAGCAGGCCTACGTCGGGCTCGGCGGGCAGCTGTTCATGCGGAAGAACTCGCAGGACGCGGTGCGCGAGTTCCGCCCGTACTTCGACAACGCGCCGGTCTACGGGCACGGGCCCTCGCTGGAGGAGTTCACCGAGCAGACCCCGCTCACCGTGGGCAGCCCGCAGGAGGTCATCGAGAAGACGCTGACCTTCCGCGAGTCGTTCGGCGACTACCAGCGTCAGCTCTTCCTGATGGACCACGCCGGTCTGCCGCTGAAGACGGTGCTGGAGCAGCTGGACCTGCTCGGCGAGGAGGTCGTGCCGGTGCTGCGCGCGGAGTTCGCCAAGGGCCGCCCGGCCGGCGTCCCGGACGGGCCGACGCACGCGTCCCGGGTCGCGGCCGAACTCGCCGCGCGGCAGCAGGAGGAGACCACGGAGGTGGCCAAGTGAGCGCGTACCGACTGGTGGTGGTGACCGCCGGGCTGAGCAAGCCGTCCTCGACGCGCCTGCTGGCCGACCGGCTGGCCGAGTCGACGGTCCGCCGACTCGGCTCCTCCGGCGGGGCGGTGGACGTCACGGTGATCGAACTGCGGGACCTCGCCACCGACATCGCGCACAACCTCGTGACCGGGTTCCCGGGTGCGCAGCTGCGCGCGGCGGTCGAGGCGGTGACGCGTGCGGACGGCCTGATCGCCGTGACGCCGATCTTCACCGCGTCCTACAGCGGTCTGTTCAAGTCCTTCTTCGACGTGATCGACCACGACGCGCTCGCCGGGAAGCCGGTGCTGATCGCCGCCACCGGCGGCACTCCCCGGCACTCGCTCGCCCTGGAGCACGCCGTCCGGCCGCTGTTCGGCTATCTGCGGTCGGTGGTCGTCCCCACGGCGGTGTACGCGGCGACGGACGACTGGGGTGCGACGGGGGACCGGCACACCGACGGTCTGCCGGGCCGGATCGACCGGGCGGCCGGCGAGCTGGCCGCCCTGGTGGCCGGGCGCGGCCCGTCGGAGGAGCCGGCGGCGGCGTCGGCCGAGCCGGTGGCCGTGGTGCCGTTCGCCGAGCAGCTGGCGGCCCTGCGGGTCTGACGGCGCGGCCGGGCGCGGATGAGGGGCGGGCCGGCCGGCCCGCCCCTCGGTCGTGCGCCCGCGGGCGTCAGACGGTCCGGGCGTCGTACGCGGCCCGGGCCGTCGCGATCTCCCGCTGGTGCGTCTGCGTCCAGTGGACCAGCGACTGGATGGTGGCGTGCAGGGTCCGCCCGAGCGGGGTGAGCGCGTAGTCCACCCGGGGCGGGACGACGGGGTGGACCGTCCGGGAGACCAGGCCGTCCCGCTCCAGCTGGCGCAGCGTCACGGTCAGCATCCGCTGGCTGACGCCGTCGATCGCGCGCCGCAGCTCGGTGAAGCGCAGCGACCGGCGGTCGAGCAGGGCGATGACCAGCAGGGACCACTTGTCGGCGACCCGGTCGAGGATCTGCCGGACCTCGCAGTCCTCCCGCGTGTCCCACTGCAGGACGTCGTAGTCGTCCTCGGTACCCGCGCAGTGCGTCGGTAACTTCAAAGTGCCTTCTTCCATGCCTCCTGATGCTGCCGCAGGATGACGAGTGGTTACAAGAGGGAACCGACCGGCCGAACAGGAACCGTGTCGCGGCCGTCCCTCGCCTCCCCCCGTTCTGCGCCAGGAGACCTCCCATGTCCGTGTCCTCAGCCGTGCCCGGAACCGCCGCCCCCGGGGCGCCGCCACGCCTCGGCGGGCGGGACGCCGCCGTGCTCCTCGTCCTCTGCGGCGCGATCTTCCTGGAGGGCATCGACGTCGCCATGCTGAACGTGGCGCTGCCGTCGATCCGCGCCGACCTGGGCATGTCCACCGGCGCCCTCAGCTGGGTGCTGAGCGCCTACGTCCTCGGGTACGGCGGGTTCATGCTGCTCGGCGGCCGGACGGCCGACCTGCTGGGCCGGCGTCGGATGTTCCTGCTCTGGCTCACCGTCTTCGTGCTCTTCTCCGGCCTGGGCGGGCTGGCCACCGAGGGGTGGGTGCTGATCCTGGCCCGGTTCGTGACCGGGCTCTCGGCGGCCTTCATGACCCCGGCCGGGCTGGCGGTCATCACCACCACGTTCGCCGAGGGCCCCCGGCGCAACCGCGCGCTGCTGGTGTACGCGGGCACGGCGGCGGCCGGCTTCTCGCTCGGCCTGGTGGCCGGCGGGCTGCTGACGGCGGTCGGCTGGCGCTGGGTGTTCTTCGCCCCGGTGGTGCTGGCGGGCGCTCTGCTGCTGGCGGCCCTGCCGCTGATCCCGCGCGACGAACCGCCCGTGCGGCGCGCCGGCGAGCGCTTCGACCTGGCCGGGGCGGTCGCGGTGACCGGCGCCATGCTGCTGCTGGTCTACACCGTGGTCCGGCTCGGCGAGCCGGGTGCCTCGGCGGGCCGGACGGCGGCCATCCTGGCCGGCGGGCTCGCCCTGCTGGCGGCCTTCGTGGCGATCGAGCGGCGCTCGGCCTCGCCGCTGGTCCGGCTCGGCCTGCTGCGGTCCGGCGCGCTGGTGCGGGCCAACCTCGGCGCGATGCTCTTCGCCGGCTCCTTCTTCGGCTTCCAGTTCGTCGTCACCCTCTATCTGCAGGACCTGCGCGGCTGGTCCCCGGTGCAGACCGGTCTGGCGCTGCTCGCGGTCGGGGTGGACGCGGTGCTGGCGCCCACCCTCACGCCGAAGCTGGTCCAGCGGTTCGGGAACGCCCGGGTGATCCTCGGCGGCTTCTGCCTGGCGGCGCTGTCCTACGCGCTGTTCCTGCCGGTGGGGCTGGACTGGACCTATCCGATGATGTTCCCGACCATGATCCTGACCGGGCTGGCCTTCGCCCTCGCGTACGGGCCGCTGACCATCGCCGCCACCGAGGGGATCGCCGAGCACGAGCAGGGCCTGGCCGGCGGGCTGCTCAACACCGCGTTCCAGTTCGGCGCGGCGCTCGGGCTCTCGGCGGTGACGGCGGTGAACCTGGCCGCGACCGAGGCCGGCGGCGGCGCGCGGGCGGGGCTGGACGGGTTCCGGGCGGCGCTGGTGGTGCCGGTGGTGGCGGTCCTGCTGGGCGCGCTGGTGACCGCGACGGGTCTGGGGCGACGGCGCGCGGCGGCCGGCCGCGAGGTGTCCGGCTGACCGGCTGACGTCGCGCCACCCGTTCGGCCCTCGACGGCTCCCCTTGGTCGAGGGCCGAACGGGTGTGTGTTGGCCGTGCCTAAATGTCCGTTATGCGGTGTAATCGTACACATGATCAGATTGTCGTCGGCCCGTCACGCCCCGAGCGCCGCCCCCGCGCGCCACGGGCGGACGGCGGGCCCCGGGTGAACGCGACGCGGGAGCACCCCGCGCTCGCGCTCCCCGGCGTCCCGCCCGGCCGCGCGATCACCTACACCGACGACGATCTCCCGCCCCAGCACGCCGGCCGGGTGCCGGCCCGACTGCCGGGCGCTTGAGTCGACGGACCGGCGGACTGCGCGGCGCGCAGCCAGGAGGGAACGGGCCCGTGGGCTGGATCACCGACCACGTCTTCAAGCCGTATCCGGAACTACTGATCTTCCTGACCATCGCGATCGGCTTCCTGATCGGGAAGCTGCACTACAAGGCCATCGGCCTCGGCGCCGTGACCGGCTGCCTGGTCGCCGGCCTCGTCACCGGCTGGGCCACCGACGTGCCGATCAACGGCACGGTGAAGTCGGTGTTCTTCATCATGTTCCTGTTCGCCCTGGGCTACAAGGTCGGACCGCAGTTCTTCCGCGGCCTCAAACGGGACGGCCTGCCGCAGGTCGCCGTCGCGGTGGTGGTCTGCCTGGTCGGCCTCGGGGTCTGCTGGGGCTTCGCCGAGATGCTCGGGTACGGCCCCGGACTGGGCGCGGGGCTGCTGGGCGGGGCGCTCACCCAGTCGGCCGTGATCGGTGTCGCCCAGGACGCCATCGGCCAGATCCAGGGGCTCAGCGCGGACCAGATCCAGGAGCAGCAGAACCTCGTCCCGGTCGCGTACGCCGTCACCTACCCGCTCGGCACCATCCTCTGCGCGATCCTGCTCGCCAACATCGCCCCCCGGCTGCTGCGCAGCGACCTCGCCGAGGAGAGCCGCCTGCTCGCGGTCGAACTCGACGCCCCCGAGACCGACCCGGACCTCGCCGAGGGCTACTACGAGGTCGTGCTGCGCGCCTTCACCGCGGTCAACGGCTTCGTCGGCCGGACCATCGACGACATCGAGGCGCAGCAGCGGCAGCTCGGCCGGCGGATCTACGTCACCCGGGTCCGGCGCGCCGGGGAGATCCTGGAGCACTCCCAGCAGACCGTCGTCCAGCGCGGCGACGTGCTCGCCGTCAGCGCCCTGCGGCACGACCTGGTGGACTTCGACCCGGTCACCCACATCGGGCCGGAGTCCGACGACGCCGGGCTGCTCGGTTACCGGACCGAGCACCTGCACGTGGTGGTCTCGGAGAAGGCCCAGCTCGGGAAGAGCATCGCCGAGGTGCGCCGCGAGCCGTTCATGGTCGGGGTCTTCATCGACAAGGTGTACCGGTCGGGAGCGGAGTTCCCCTACCGGCTCTCCACCAAGCTGGAGCGCGGCGACACCCTGATCCTCACCGGGCCCAAACGGCTCGTCGACCCGGCCTGCCGGGCCCTCGGCAAGCCGGTGCCGACCAGCTTCGCCACCGACATGACCTGGGTCGGCCTGGGCATCTTCCTCGGCGGCTGCATCGGCATCCCGGCGCTGACCGCCGGCGGTGTGCCGATCAGCCTCTCCACCTCCGGCGGCGCGCTGATCATGGGCCTGGTCTTCGGCTGGATCCGCGGCAAGTACCCGACGTACGGGAACGTGCCGCCGGGCGCCCAGTGGTTCATGGACACCTTCGGGCTCTGCGCGTTCGTCGCCATCGTCGGCATCAACGCCGGGCCGGGGTTCACCAGCGGTCTCGCGCAGGCCGGTTGGGGGCTGCTGGTGTGGGGCGCGGTGGCCACCGTGCTGCCCCTGATCGCCGGCCTGGCCGTCGGCCGGCTGGTGTTCGGGATGCGCACCCCGATCCTGATGGGCGTCGTCGCGGGAGCCCAGACCACCACCGCCGCGATCGGCGCGATCAACGAGTCGGCCCGCAGCCAGATCCCCACCCTCGGCTACACGATCCCGTACGCCGCCGGAAACGTCCTGCTGACCATCTGGGGCGCCGTGATCGTCGCCCTGCTCGGCTGAACCGCCCCCGATTCCCAGGAGAGTTGAAACGACATGACCAAGCCCACCACCGGTCGCGAGGAGATCCGCCGACTGGCCCGGCTCAGCCCCTTCGAGCTGAAGGCCGAGTTCGTCCGGCTCGCCGAGGAGTACCAGCGGGACCAGCCCGGACAGAAGGAGAAGTCCACCGCCCACATGCTCAACGCCGGCCGCGGCAACCCGAACTGGATCGCCACCGGACCGCGCGAGGCCTTCCTGGCGCTCGGCCACTACGCGCTGACCGAGAGCCGCCGGGTCTGGACCGCCGACAACCTCGGCGGGATGCCCGAGAAGGACGGCATCGCCGGGCGCTTCGACGCCTTCGTCCGCGCCAACCCCGCGCTGCCCGGCATCGACCTGCTCCGCCGCAGCGTCGAACTCGCCGTCGACCGCTTCGGGTTCGACCGTGAGGCGTTCGTCCACGAGCTGGCCGACGCGTCGATCGGTGACAACTACCCGGTGCCCGACCGGATGCTGGTGCACGCCGAGCGGATCGTCCGCGGCTACCTGCACGCGGAGCTGGCGGCCGGCCGGCCGGCCGCGCCGGACCAGCCCGAACTCTTCGCCACCGAGGGCGGAACGGCGGCGATGTGCTACATCTTCGACTCGCTGCTCAAGAACGGCGTCCTGCGCAAGGGGGACAAGATCGCCCTGATGGTGCCGGTCTTCACCCCGTACATCGAGATCCCCGCGCTGGACACCTACGACTTCGAGGTGGTCGAGGTCCAGGCCGACCAACTGGCCGAGACCGGCGTGCGGCAGTGGCGCTACCCGCCCGAGCAGATCGCCAAGCTGGCGGACCCGGCGGTCCGGCTGGTCTGCCTGGTCAACCCCAGCAACCCGCCCTCGCTGGCGCTGTCCCGCCGGGTCACCGACCAGATCAAGCAGATCGTCGCGACCAGCAACCCGAACCTGATCGTCGTCACCGACGACGTCTACGGCACCTTCGTGGAGGGCTTCCGCACCCTCGCCGCCGAGCTGCCCCGCAACACCCTGCTGGTCTACTCCTACTCCAAGCACTACGGTGCCACCGGCCACCGCCTCGGCGTGATCGGCCTGGACCGCGACAACGTGATCGACGAGCTGATCGCCGCCCTGCCGGACGCCGAGCGGGAACGCCTCGCCCGCCGGTACGGCACCCTCAGCCTGGAGCCCGGGAAGATCCGCTTCATCGACCGGCTGGTCGCCGACTCCCGGCAGGTCGCCCTCAACCACACCGCCGGCCTGAGCCTGCCGCAACAGGCGCAGATGACGCTGTTCTCGCTGTTCGCCCTGCTGCCCGAGGGCCAGGCCTACAAGGCGAAGGTGCGGGCCGTCGTCCGGCAGCGGCTCGACCTGCTGCTGGAGGGCTCGGGCATGAGGATCGCCGACGATCCGCAGCGGGCCGGCTACTACATCGAGCTGGACCTGCTGGCCGAGGCCGAACGCATCGCGGGCAAGGACTTCGCGGCCTTCCTGGAGAAGAACTACGAGCCCACCGAACCGCTGTTCCGCCTCGCCGAGCAGACCGGCGTCGTCCTGCTCAACGGAGGCGGCTTCGACGGCCCGCAGTGGTCGGTGCGGGTCTCGCTGGCCAACCTGGACGACCTCGACTACCTGAAGATCGGCCACCACCTGAAGCAGATCTTCGCCGACTACCGGAGCGAGTGGGAAAGCACCCGGGAGGCCTGAGGTGGAGTCCGTCATGCCGCCCGACAGCGGGACCACCCCCGCCGGGGAACCGCAGGCCGTCCTCGGCCCGCTGACCGACGCCGCGGTGTTCCTGGTGCTCACCGTCGACCCCGGCGGCGAACCGGCCGTCCGTGACCTGCTGCCCGACCTCGCCGGCCTGCGGCGCTCCGTCGGCTTCCGCGCCCCCGACGCCGGACTGACCTGCGTCACCGGCATCGGCTCCGACCTCTGGGACCGGCTCTTCGCCGGCCCCCGGCCCGCCGGGCTGCACCCCTTCCAGGAGGTGGCGGGCCCCCGCCACCGGGCCCCGGCGACCCCCGGTGACCTGCTGCTCCACCTGCGTGCCGCCCGGCTCGACCTCTGCTTCGAACTGGCCGGGCAGCTCACCCGGCGGCTCGCGGGCGCCGCCGCCGTCGTCGACGCCGTCCACGGCTTCCGCTACTTCGACGACCGCGACCTGCTCGGCTTCGTCGATGGCACCGAGAACCCCGAGGGCCGGGCGGCCGCGGCCGCCGTGGAGATCGGCCGGGAGGACGCGCCGTTCGCCGGCGGCAGCTACGTCCTCGTCCAGAAGTACCTGCACGACCTCGCCGCCTGGAACGCCCTGCCGGTCGAGCAGCAGGAACGGGCCGTCGGCCGGACCAAGCTCACCGACATCGAGCTGGACGACGCGGCCAAGCCCGCCGACTCGCACGTCGCCCTCACCAGCGTCACCGGCCCGGACGGCGAGGAGCGGCAGATCATGCGCTACAACATGGCGTTCGGATCCTTCGACGGGGACGGCGAGTTCGGGACCTACTTCATCGGCTACTCGCGCACCCCCGAGGTGACCGAGGAGATGCTGCGCAACATGTTCGTCGGGCGCCCGCCGGCCGGCCACGACCGGTTGCTCGACTTCTCCACCGCGGTGACCGGGTCGCTCTTCTTCGTCCCGACCGCCGCGTTCCTCGACGATCCGCCGGCCGCGCCCGGAGCCGGCCCCGCCGGCGCCTCCGTCACCGCCACCAGTGCCACGACCGGCACCGGCACCGCCACCGCCACCGCCTCCACCGACGGCTCGCTCGGTATCGGCAGCCTGAAAGGGACCCCTTCGTCATGAGCAATCTGCACCGCGACCTGGCCCCCATCTCCACCGCGGCCTGGGAGGAGATCGAGGAGGAGGCCCGGCAGACCTTCACCCTGCACATCGCGGGCCGCCGGGTGGTGGACCTCAGCGGCCCCGAGGGCACCACCCTCGCCGCCGTCGGCACCGGCCACCTGACCGGCATCACCCCGCCCGCCGACGGTGTGCTCGCGCACGCCCGTGACTCCCAGCCCGTCGTCGAGCTCCGGGTGCCCTTCACCGTCAGCCGCGCCGCCGTCGACGACGTCGAACGCGGCTCCCGCGACTCCGACTGGCAGCCGGTCAAGGACGCCGCCCGCACCATCGCCCTCGCCGAGGACCGCGCCGTCTTCGAGGGGTACCGGGCCGCCGCCATCGAGGGAATCCGGGCCGGTGCGAGCAACCCCGCGATCCACCTCCCGGCGGACGTCCGCGAGTACCCGAACGCGGTCAGCCGGGCGCTCACCGCGCTGCGCCTCGCCGGTGTCGGCGGGCCCTACGCCCTCCTGCTCGGCGCCGACGCCTTCACCGCGGTCAGCGAGACCAGCGATCACGGCTACCCCGTGGCGGCGCACATCGCCCGTCTGCTCGACGGCGAGATCATCTGGGCCCCCGCCATCGAGGGCGCCTTCCTGCTGTCGGCCCGCGGAGGCGACTTCGAACTCGTCCTCGGCCAGGACATCTCGGTCGGCTACCGCTCCCACGACGCCGACTCGGTCGACCTCTATCTGCAGGAGTCGCTGACCTTCCGCCTGTACACCGCCGAGGCCGCCGTCGCCCTGGTCGGGTAGCACGGCCGACTCGGCTGTCGGCCCGGCCTGTCGGTCTGCCGGTCGGCCAGGAGCGGTCACGGGCCGGTCGTCGCGTGGTGCTGCCCCGGAACTCTGGGGTCGGGGCCCGGCCGGTCCCGGCCGGGCCCCGAACTGCGTCCTACGCGAGCGTCAGGCACCAGATCGCGATCTCCCAGACGAACGAGGACTCGCCGGATCGGTTGGATGCGAACGGGCGAGTGCTGGGGGCTGCCGGACGGGTGCGGAAGCTGCTGTTCTCGGACACGACGTACCGTTCTTTCGTGCGCGTTGGTATGGGAGGAATTCCTCTGCGCACTAGTACTAGCAGTCGAATGCCGTGAGCGCCAACTTTGCTTGTGGTGAGGACCCGGCGGTGCTAGTACGCCAACGGAGGTCCGCTTCCGCGGCTTCGCTGACCGGTCCTGGACAAGGCGGCTTCGCTTATCTGTTCGGGCGCTTACCCGGCAATGCTGTCGCCACCTGTTTGAATTCGCAGCCGTGCCAGCGCCCGGCGCGCCAGGGCCGCCTCGTCGGTGGCCTCCGCCTGTTCGGCCAGCGCGATCGCCTCGGTCAGGTGCGCGACGGCGTTCCCGGTCGAACCGAGCGCGTTCTCGCAGTCGCCGAGGCCGCGCAGGGCGGCGGCGGCCTCCCGGGTGGTGCCGACGGATCGGGCCAGTTCAAGCGCTATGGCGTGCTGGTCGCGGGCGTCGGCGTGGCGGCCGGCGGCGAAGAGGGCGACGCCCAGCCCGTTGAGGGCGACCGCCTCGTGCCGGATGCTGCCCGCCGATCGGAAGGTGGTCAGAGCCGAACGGTAAAGGGTCAGAGCCCGGTCGAGTTCCTCCGGAACGGGGAGCGATGTCGCCAGATTGACCCGGACCACGGCGAGGTCGAATTGCGACATGAAGCCGTCACCGCTGTCCAGCACCTGTTCGAAGGAAAGGCGTGCCGATGCGTACTCCTGGAGTCCGAGGTGAAGGTCTCCGAGATTGTTGAGAATGCGCAATTCAAGGGTTCTGTTGCGGAGTTTCCGGGCGAGCGGAAGGGCGCTCCGGTAGGCGCTGAAGGCCTTCTCCTGGTTTCCCAGGGAATTCTGGATGATGCCGATGTTCGCGAGGTGTCGGGCGGTGTTCCAGAGATCCCCGGAGTCTCTTCGGATCTGCAGTGCCTCCTTCTGGAGGGCCAGTGCCTCGCGCAGCGAGCTCCGGTGCCACAGCAGTCCGCTGAGGATGCTCAGTGCCTCCGCGGCGGCGTCCCGGTCCTCCCCGGCGCGGGCCAGGGCGAGTCCGCGCTCCAGGGCCCCGACGGCGGCGGGGTAGCGCGAGGCGTTGGCGAGCGTCGCGCCCAGGTCGATCAGCGCCCTGGTCTCGCAGCGGTCGTTCGCTGTCGAACGCCAGTGCGTGACGGCTGCCTGATGCATGTCGTGGGCCTCGCTCCAGTAGGCCTCGGCGTCCAGATGACCGGCGAGGACGTGCGAGAGCCAGGCGGCCGCTTCGGAGAGACCGGCCTGCCGCGCGTGAGTCACCAGCGAGACCAGTCCGGGGTGTTCGTCCTCCAGCCAATTCCGGGCATTCTCGGCTGAGTTCAGCGCAAGATCGTCCGGCAGTCCGTCCGGGTACGGGATGTGATCCAGTAACGGCAGGGGCAGCCGTGACCTGCGGGGGTAGAGCAGCCGGTCCGCCCGGTCCGTCGCGCTCAGGGCGAATCCGAGCAGGCGCCTGATCGCCGGCGCCTCTTCCCCGGCGCCCTCCTGGCGTGCCAGTACGACGGCGAACTCCCTTAGTAGATCGTGGAGTTCGTATCGCTCGGGAACGTTCTCGCGCAGCAGATGGCAGTCCAGAAGGCCTTCGAGAATGTGGTCGGTTTCGTCGACCGTCCGCCCGATCAGCGCCGCCGCCGTGTGCAGTCCGATATCCGGTCCCGGATAGAGGCCGAGGATTCGGAATGCGGACTGCTGCTCGGCCGGCAGCGACTGGTACGAAACCTCGAACGCGCGGGCGATGCTGTCCGAGCCGCTGCGGATCTCGGAGAGGCGGCCGGTCTTGCGGGAGAGCCGCTGGGCGAGGTGGTCCAGGGTCCAGGACGGGCGTGCCTTGAACCGGCTGGCGGCGAGCTCCACGGCGAGCGGCAGCAGGCCGCAGCGGTCCACGATCTCGACGATGCGACTGCGGTTGTCGGCCCGTTCGGGGCCCACTACTTCGGTGAAGAGTGCCACCGCGTCGTCGACCGGCAGGATGTCGAGGAAGATCGGCCGGGCGCCGGGCAGTTGGCCCAGCCGGTGCCGACTGGTGACGATCACCAGGGAGGAGGGGGCCGCGGGCAGGAGGGCGCGGATCTGGGCGGCGCTGGACGCGTCGTCGAGGACGACGACCGCGCGCCGCGTGGAGAGCGCTTCGCCGCAGAGGGCGGCGAGTTCCTCCGAGTCCAGCGGGATGGATATCGCCGGCACTCCGAGTCGTCGGAGCAGGGTGGCGGCCAAGGCATCCGCCGTCAGGGGGCGTTGGGTGCCCGCGTGGGCGCGGAGGTTCAGGTGGACGTAGCCGTCCGGGAACCGCTCCCGCATGAGGTGCGCGGCGTGCAACGCGAGGGTGGTCTTGCCGATGCCCGCCATCCCCAGGATCGCGGAGACCGTCATCACACCGCCGTTCGCCAGGTCGGCGTCCGGTCCGCTGAGGAGTCGCCGCAGCTCCTCCTCGCGGCCGATCATGCGCTGTCGGCCGTGCGAGCCGGACCGTGCCGCCGGCCGGGCGTCGGCCCGCGCCCGCCCCTCCCCGCCGCGGGCCGGGGGCTCCGCCGAGGGTGTGCCGGTCAGGATCCGCTCGTGCACGCGCGCCAGGGCGGGCCCCGGGGCGGTGCCGAGTTCGGCCCGCAGCAGGCGGACCACGGCCGGGTACACGGCGAGGGCCTCGGCCTGCCGTCCGGCGCCGTGGAGGGCGGCCATCAGATGGGCGGCGAGGCGTTCGTCGGTGGGGCGCTCCTCGCGCAGGGCGGTGAGTTCGGGGATGAGGTCGGTGAAGCGGCCGAGCCGGAGTTCGATCTCGACGCGCAGCAGGGTGGTGGCGAGGCGCTGGTCGGCCATCGTGGTGCGGGTGCTGTGCGCCCAGCTGCCGGGGACACCGGCGAGGGGCTCGCCGCGCCACAGCTCCTCGGCGCGGCTGAGGACGGTGCGGGCCTGGTGGTCCTCGCCGTTGTCGGCGAGGAGTCGGGCCTGGCGGGAGAGTTCCAGGTAGCGGTGCCAGTCGATCTGCTGCGGGTCCGTTCGCAGAGTGTACGTGTGCGATTGGCTGTCGACCGAGGGGATCTCGTGGGGGCCGCGCAGCCCTTCGGCCTCGACGGCCATCCGCAGCGTGCTCCGAATGTGTGAAATATGGCTGTAGATGCTGGCCACGGCGCTGGGTGGCGGTTCCTCGTCCCAGAGGCGGTAGGCCAGTGACTGATGGGAGAGCGGACGGCCGACGTCCAGTGCCAGAGCCGCGAGGAGCCGTCGCCGCTTGTCCGAGCGGATCGACAACAGCCTTCCGTTTACCGATAGTTCAACTGATCCCAGGAGATGGAACTCCACGGTGACGCCCCCCGCCGGTTGGCTACCAGCTTGCTGTGTCGCAGGTGAGCATCGCACGATTTCGGGGGCCGCTGCCATACCACCCGCCTTCTTCTGCAAGTGGTCGTTCCGGCATATTCTCGATATGACTGTCAATCATGTGCTACTGGCCGCACGGTAATTGATCACATCGATCGATCACGCCTGTTGCGGCCCGGTCATGCGGACGCGTCGGCCTGCGGGTAGGGGGAGCCAGTGGAGCCACGGACGGGACGGACCGGCGGCGGGGCGCCGCCGGGTCGGCTGAACTCGGTGACCGGTGGGCGGGTGGACGGTTCGGTGGTGCAGGCGGGAGCGATTCACGGCGGAGTGCACCTGTACGCACCCGCCGCCGCGACCGTCGCACTCCCGGTGCCGCGCCAACTGCCGCCGGTGCCACGCCGCCTGGTCGGCCGCGAGGACGATCTCGCCGCGCTGGACCGGTCGTTGGGCGACGCCCCGGAGGCAGCGGACGTCACCCTGGTGGTGACCGGCCCGGCCGGGGTGGGGAAGACGGCGTTGGCCGCCCAGTGGCTGCGCGGCCTGGCGGGGCAGTTCCCGGACGGCCAGCTGTACGCCGACCTCCGCGGGCACGCCCCCGGCGGACCGGCCGATCCGGCCGAGGCGTTGGGGGCCTTCCTCCGGGCCTTCGGGATCGCACCGGTGCCGGGCGACCTGGCGGAGGGGGCGGCGCTCTGGCGGTCGCTGGCGGCGGAGCGCCGGATCGCGGTGCTGCTCGACAACGCCTCGACGTCCGCGCAGGTCCGGCCGCTGCTGCCGGGGTCGGAGCACGCCCTGGTGGTGGTGACCAGCCGGCGCCGGCTGACCGGGCTGGGGATAGACGGCGCGGTGTTCCGGCCGTTGGGTCTGTTGCCGGACGAGGCCTCCGCGCGGCTGCTCTCCCAGCGGGTGGGCGAGGAGCGGGTGGCCCGCGAACGGGCCGCCGCCGCCGAGGTGGTGGAGCGTTGCGCGGGCCTGCCGCTGGCGGTCTGTCTGGCCGCGGCCCGGATCGCGGCGCGTCCGGTGCAGGCGCTCGCCGTCACCGCCGAGGCGCTCGGGCACGAGGCCGACCGGCTGGCGGCCCTGGATGTGGAGGGGGAGACGGTGCGCAACGTCCTGGACGCGTCCTTCGAGGTGCTGGAGGCGGACGCGGCCCGGCTCTACCGGTTGCTCGGCCTGCTGCCGTTCCCGGTCCTCACCCCGGACGTGGTCCGGGTGGCGGGGGGAGTGTCCGCGGCCGAGGCGGACCGGTTGCTGGACGGGCTGATCGACGTCCACCTGCTGGAGGAGGTGAACGGCGGTTTCCGGTTCCACGACCTGGTGAAGCTGCACGCGCGGGCCTGTGCGGAAACGGTCCGCCTGGCGCCGGAGGGCCTGGCCGCCGCGGGCCGGGTGCTCGACTGGTACCTCGCCTCCGCCACCGCCGCCGAGGCCCTGGTGACCCCGACCCACCGCACGCTGCGGCGCGACTACGGGAGCGGACCGGTGGCCGGGGCCCGGGAGTTCGGTGACGAGGCCGAGGCGCTCGGCTGGCTGGACGACGAGACGGCCCGGCTGGCCGCCGCGCTGCGCTGGGCCGCGGCGACCGACCGGCCGGCGCTGGTCTGGCAGCTGGCCGATGCCATGTGGCCGCTGTTCCTGCGGCTGCGCCCGGCCCGGCTCTGGGTCGAGGCGCACCGGCTCGGCCTGGCGGCCGCCAGGACGGCCGGTCACCGCGACGGGGAGCTGCGGATGCTGACCTCCGGCGGGAACGGTCTGCGCAACGCGGGCGAGGACGCGGAGGCGGCCGAGTGGTTCGCCGAGGCGCTGGTGGCGGCCCGGGCGGCGGCGGACCGGCTCGGGCAGGCGGACGCGCTCTACGGGCTGAGCCAGACCCATCGAACGGCGGGCCGGCTGGCCGAGGCCGCCGACTGCCTGCACGAGGCGGTCGGACTGCGGGAGGCGGAGGGCTATCCGCGCGGCGCCGCGCTCGCCCGGCTGGCGCTCGGTGACGTGCTGCTCGCGTCCGGCCGTGCGGCGCGGGCCGTCGAGGTCATCACCGCGGCGCACCGGGAGCTGACCGAGCTCCGGGCTCCGTACGAGGCGGCCCGCGCGCTGGCCTTCCTCGGGCAGGCGCACACCGCGCTCGGCGCGTACGGCAGCGCCGAGCGCTGTTACACGCTGGCGCTCGCGGAGTTCCGTTCCGGCCGGGCCCGGCGCTGGGAGGCGCGGGTGCTGGAGCTCCTGGGCGAGCTGGCCCGGGCAGCCGGCCGGGCCGACGAGGCGGCGGAGCGGTTGCGGGCCTCGCTGGCCCTCTACCAGGAGCTCGGCGCACCCGACGCGGCCCGGGTGGCGGGCCGCGTCGGGGCGCCGGAGGGTGGCTCCGGCCTCACCCCCCGACCGGGCGGCGGGCCGGCACCGGACGCCGCGGCGCGCCGGGGCGGTCCGGCAGGAGTCCCGCCGGACCGTCCGGCCAACGGCCCGGCGAGTGCGCCGGCAGACGGTCCGGCAGGCGCTGCGGACGGCTGAGGACGCCGTCGAGCACCTCGTAGGAGTAGTACGCCGAGGCGGCCATCGTGGTGATCTCGGCCAGCGCACGCCCCGCCGCCAGCCAGGCGTGCGCGAGCGAGCCGACGGCGAGCCGCTGCCAGGAGGAGCGCGGGCTGCCGGTGCCCTCCCGCAGCCGCATGGCGAGCCGCCCCCCGGTCCGGCCGAGGACCAGCACCGCCCCGGCGCCGCACTCGGCGGTGGCCACCGCGCAGCCCGGGTGGGCCCGCAGCACCTCGGCGAGCCGGTCGAGCGGGCCGTGCGGGTCGTCCGGGGCGAGGGCGCCGAGGTGGAGGACGTCCGCGTGGTGGCGCCACCGGGCGGCGTCCGGACCGGTCAGATCGAGCGCCAGGTGCTCGTCGACGAAGGCCGGGCGTGCCCGCCCGTCGCCCGTGCCCGGTGGCAGGCAACTGGCCAGCAGGCCGTGGCAGACGCCGGCGGGGGAGTGGATCCGGGCTTCGTACAGGGTGGCGGGCGGCCCGGCCGACGGCGCGGGGCCGTCGGCCGGGGCGAGTCGCACCGTGTGCAGTGCGGCCACGGTCACGCCCGCGCGCAGGTGAGCGGGAGCGGCGCCAGCGGGCCGTCCAGCGGTGCGGGCCGGGGGAGCGCGGGTGGCTCCGGCGCGTGCGCGGGCTGGCCCAGGCCGAGGGTCCGGTAGAGCAGCCGCCGCATGTTGTGGTCGAACCGGCCCGGCTCGGAGGTGATCCGGTCGGCGATGGCGCGGTACTCCTCGGGCCGGTACTGCTCGGCGGCGTAGGCGAGCTGGCCGGTCAGCGGGTGGCCGGGGGCGAGCGCGGGCGCGGTGCGGGCGAGCAGCGCGCCCGGTGAGCGCGGGTTGACGTCGCGGTGCGGGTACTCGGCGAGCAGGATCGGCGCACCGGTCATCGAGCCGTAGAGGGTGACCGAGCCGTGGTCGCCGATGATGAAGTCGGCGGCGACCAGCAGCGGCCGCCAGTCCGCCTCCGGCGGGATCACCGTCACCGCCCCCCGCGCGGTGGCCGTCGCCCAGGACCGGACCTGCCAGTGCCCGTGCGCGGCGACCACGTTCGGGTGGACCAGCAGGGCGGTCCGGTAGCCGTGCCGGGGCAGCTCCGCCGCGAGCCGGGGCAGGACGGCGTCCAGCCGGGTGAACAGCGACCCCGACCCCCAGGTGGAGCAGACCAGGACCAGCCGCTCGCCGGGCCGCAGTCCGAGCGCGGCGCGGTAGTGGTCGCGGTGCGGCAGCGCGGCGGCGATCCGGTCGTAGCAGGCGTCGCCGACCACCTCGGCGATCGGCAGCGCCTCCGGGCAGCCCCGGCCCAGTTCGGCCAGGTCGTCCCGGTGCGCCAGCGCGTAGGCCTCCGGCACCAGCCGGCCGTTCCAGGTCACGTACTCCGCCCCGAGCCCGCTGACGGAGCGTTCGCCGTCGGCGCCGGCCGTCCGGGAGAGCTTCATGTGCCCGGCGCCGTGCGGCAGCCGGACCAGCGGGCCGCGCACCTGGTCCAGGCCCTGCGAACCCGCGGCCAGCACCAGGTCGAACTCGCGCCGGACGGCCTCCGCCCACGGCAGCACGGCGGCGCCGAGCAGCCGGAGGTGTGCCTGGGCGCCCCCGTTGAACGCGTGCGGCGCCACGGTGAACCGCACGTTCACCCGAAGGTCGGCGCCGAGCAGGGTGTAGATGTCGTGGAGCCGCTGGCCGTACACCGCGGTGTGCACGACCACCAGCACCTCCTTGCAGTCCGCCAGCGTCGCCCACGGCCGCCGGCCGTCGGGTGTGGTCTCCTGTTTCCCGTGCACCAAGGTCATGTCGGTCCCCCTCCTTGATCCCGGTCCCGGGCCCCCGGATCGGTGACCCGCCGGGGGTCTGCCCGCGAGGTCTGGTGGATTCCATGACGTGTCCTGGCCGATGCTTGCGGAAACCTTGCCGGGCCCGCGGCCGGAGCCGGTGCGAGGTCCGGCCGCGGAGGCCGGAGCCGGGTCCGGAGGCGGCCCGGGAGCGGTCGGCGGCGACCGAAGGGTACTGAGTTCCTTTACGCGGGGTACTGAGTGCCGTATTCTCTGGAGCGAGCCTCTGACGCCAGTCGAAGAGAGCCGACACGGCATGCCGGTCCAGGTGGCGCCGCTCCGCGCGGGGCGTGGCCGGGCCGGACTTGGCACTCAGTACCCTGGGCATGACCTGAGGCCATGGACCAGTGCACCCGTATCAGGAGAACCGCTCATGAGCTTGAGGATCGTTGTCTGTGTGAAGTACGTGCCGGACGCGACGGGTGACCGTCGGTTCGCGGACGACCACACCACCGACCGGGAGGGTGTG